>NZ_PVSN01000084.1 GCF_004766315.1 Weissella confusa
GGACAATCAACACCTTTCGAGACCGTTTGTTAAAAATCGGGGGACGTGTCACTAAGCACGTCCGCAAGGTGATCTTGACGTTAGATAGCCTCATCCAAGAACAATTCGATGGTCTGTTCTGGCGAGCTTGGGAACGACTAAATGCTTTGTGGCAATAAAACAACGAAGTGGATTTTCAAAAAAATAGCAAAATCTGGCTGGTTTTAGTGTGCCCATTTTTCTCAAAAAACGCTCAATCGAAAAAAACACCCTGAAACCGTGCCAAGGTACTGGCAGTTTCAAGGTGATTTATCGTATTTTACTTATTTAGCTGTGGTTAAAAATTTAGTACATGAATAATCCGGGTTAATGTTTAAAACTCGTTAATTATTAGAGAACATAAAAAAGGTAGCTAATCTCAACAAAGTGAAATCAGTTACCAAAACGTGCCAAAGCATCAAACGATGCCTTATAATGTCTTATCTAACTTGCCCTATTACCAAAGACCAATTAACTTCATCCACAAGCTACCAACACCGATCCAAATGATGATGTAAACCAGACCAAGGATAAAGTTCATTCGCCACCATTCACCTTGCTTGATGTAACCTGAACCAAACAAGATTGGTGCGGGTCCAGATGAATAGTGTGTTGTTGAAGACATCAAATTTCCGAAGAACCCAAGCATCAATGCGGCCAACAATGCTGGTACGTGAGCAGCTATAGCAACTGCCAAGAAGGCAGCGTACATAGCTGAAACGTGAGCCGTTGATGAAGCGAAGAAGTAGTGGCTGTAGAAGTAAGCAATCAATAGAACAATCAAAACCACGAACCAGTTTAAGCCACCCAAGCTTGCCCCAATCGTCTTTGACAACCATGGGATGAAACCAAGTGTGTTCAGTTGGCTTGCCATCATAACCAATACTGAGAACCAGAACAAGGTGTTCCAAGCGCCCGTTTCCTTCAAGATATCAGTCCATGACAAGACACCCGCAACTAGCAAGAAGCCGATGACCAAGAAACCAGTCGTTGTTGAATCAATTCCGATTACAGACCCCAAAATCCACAAAAGCAAGGCAAGCACGAATCCAATAATCATCATGATTTCTGGTTTTGAAACGTTACCCATACCATGCAATTCACTTTCAGCCCATTCCTTAGCGTCTGGTGTTTCCTTAACTTCAGGTGCGTACATCTTGTAAATCAAGAACGGCACGATAATCAATGACAAAATACCGGGCACCAACGCAGCCAAGAACCAATTCATCCAGGTAATAGCAACACCTTGCTTAGCAGCAAAAGCCTGAGCAATTGGGTTGCCCGCCATGGCCGTCAAGAACATAGCCGCCGTAATCGCGTTAGCGTGAAATTCTGTAAAAATCAAGAATGATCCAATCTTACCTTCTGTACCCTTTTCAGGATCTGAGCCAAACGTTTGAGCCAATGACTTGATGATTGGGAACATAACCCCACCAGCACGTGCTGTGTTTGAAGGCGTTCCAGGGGCCACAACCAAATCAACTGCTGACAAGGCATATGCTAATCCCAATGTCTTCTTTCCAAAAGCACGTACAAAGATCAACGCAATTCGTCGTCCCAAGCCGGTCTTAATGAACCCACGTGAGATGAAAAAGGCCATTACAATTAACCAAATTGAGCCGTTTCCAAACCCTACAATTGCAGCATCCATTGGGACCGTGCCCGTCAAAACAACTGCAACGAAACCAATCAAAGCCACACCGCCTAGAGGCAATGGCTTCGTAACAAGTCCTACGATTGTTGCAACAAAAATCGCAAACATGTGCCAAGCACCAACTGACATGCCATCAGGTCGCATTCCCGCCAAGAACCACAAAACCAATCCGACAACGATGGGTGCAATAAATTTCTTATAATCTACTTTTTCTAGCGTATTCATGAAAGATAACCTACAATCTATTCCTTTATCCTACAAGTCTAGTACATAATTAGCAGCTTGCTTACCAGCTTGTCGACCAAACACAACAGTTTCAGCAATTGAATTACCACCGATACGGTTGTTACCGTGCAAACCACCGGTAACCTCACCAGCTGCGTACAAACCAGAGATTGCATCACCAGCCTCAGTCAACACTTCGGTCAACTTGTTAATCTTGATACCACCCATCGTGTAGTGGATAGCTGGCTTGATGTGAATAGCGTAGAATGGCCCTGTCGTGATGCCACGGTCCATGGCTGTCGTACGACCAAACTCCGTATCTTCGCCAGCCGCTTGGAACTCGTTCCACTTGGTAACCGTTTCTTCTAAGTTCTTCGCATCTAGGTTAGCCTTGTCAGCCAACTCAGCCAAAGTTGCGCCTTCCATTACCAATCCCATAGCATAGTAAAAATCAATTGCCTTGAACGCATCACGAATGCCTTGATCCAAAATCAAGGTTGCTCCATCTTCGTGCAGGTCATTGATTGCTGCGGTGGCCTTATCACGCGTTGTCATTTCATTAACAAAACGTTGACCAGCACGGTTAACCAAGATTGCGCCTTCTCCACGAACCCCTTCACCAATTAGGTAAACGTGATCCGTATCTTGTTGTGCTGTTGGGTGGATTTGAATCTTATTCATATCAACCAACGTACCACCAACAGCAGTCGCCAACTTCATTCCATCACCAGTAGCGCCGGGGTGGTTAGTAGTCTTCAAGTCCAACAACTTTGGAGCATACTCAGCCAACATCTCACGGTTTTGAGCAAAGCCACCTGCTGCAATTAAAACAGCTTTCGCATTAACTGTCTTCTCACCAATTTGGTCGTTGTTAATCTTCAACCCTGTAACTTGGTCGCCTGACTTGATCAACTTCAAAACTTTCGTACCAGCAAACAAAGGAATTTGCTTGTAAGCCAATTGCTTTTGAAGCCCCTTTACCAGATAACCACCAACAGCTGACTTATCACCCGGACGGTGGGCACGCTTTTGTGACATGCCACCAGTTGACGTGATATCCGTCAAGTTGATGTTATGGTTGTACAACCAATCAATCGCTGATTCAGTGTGGGTGACAAAGTAGTGCAACAACTCAGTGTCGTTTGTGCCACCACCACCCTTGAATGTGTCCTCATAGAAAGACTCTTGGGAATCCACAATGCCATTTTGGAGTTGTACAAATGTTTCAACACCATTCATACCAGAAGACGCACGGTTGGAATTTCCGCCCAATACCGCCAACTTCTCGAAAATTGCCACGTCCAACCCAAGTTCTTGGGCTTGGATAGCAGCAGTCATACCAGCCGCTCCTGAACCGATGACAACGAAGTCATAACTATCTTTCATTTCAACTGGATTAGCTTTTGGAAAAATAAACTTTACCATTTTAATTACTCCTTGTTTGAACGATCCAAGTTGGTCATCGCCATGAAGTCCATCCACTCATCGTATTGAGCTTCAGTCAAATCACCTGATGCCAAAGCTGCTTCCTTCAATGTTGTGCCATTCTTGTCGGCAGCTTGCGCAATTTCAGCAGCGGCGTGATATCCAATGTGTGGTGACAAAGCTGTAACTGTCATCAATGAGTTATCCAACAATTCCTTCATACGATCTGGGTTAACTTCCAAACCGTGAATCATACGGTCTGCAAAACCAGTCATAGTACCAGCCAATAATTCGGCTGATTCCAAAAAGGCATTGATGATAACTGGCTTGAATACATTCAACTCAAAGTTTCCTTGTGAAGAAGCCATCGTAATTGTCGTGTCATTTCCAAAGACGCGAACAGCTGCCATCGTCAAGGCTTCTACTTGCGTTGGGTTGACCTTACCAGGCATGATAGATGAACCAGGCTCGTTAGCAGGAATCTTTAATTCACCGTAACCACCACGAGGACCTGAAGCCAAGAACCGAATGTCGTTACCAATCTTCATCAAATCAGCTGCCAATGACTTGAACGCACCGTGCACCGCGTTCATTGCAGCGTGACTTGTCAAACCATAGAACTTATTGCTTTCAGCCGTGAACGGGAAACCGTAAACGTCTGAGACAGTGGCAGCAATTGCCTTACCAAGCTCAACATTGGCATTCAAACCAGTACCAACAGCCGTTCCACCCATCGCCAATTCATACAATTGTGGGCGCAATGCTTCGATGATTTCCTTATCGTGCTTCAAAGATGAAATATAACCTGACAATTCTTGCCCGAATGTCAAAGGCGTTGCATCTTGCAAGTGCGTACGTCCAACCTTAATTACATCCCAGTATGCGTCTTGCTTAATGCGCAATTCGGCAATCAAGTGTTCCAAAGCTTTTTCAACTGTCGCAACTGATTCAGTCGCAACAATGTGCATTGCTGTTGGGAAGATATCGTTTGATGATTGTCCCATGTTTACGTGGTCGTTAGGCAAAATTTCCAGACCACTCTTTTGTGATGCCAAGTGGGCAACCACTTCATTCGTGTTCATGTTTGTTTGCGTACCTGAACCGGTTTGGTAAACAGACAGAGGGAAGTCCTTACGTAGGTCCACATCATCTAATGACAACAACTCGTCAATAGTTGCGACGATGGCAGCAGCCTTATCGGCATCTAATGAGCCATTAGACTTATTAGCGAAGGCAGCAGCGCGCTTGATGTTCAACAAAGCACGGATAATGCCCAATGGCATACGAGCCCCGGTTGGGAAGTTTTGCAATGAACGTTGAGTTTGTGCCATCCAAGCAGCATCAACTGGCACTTGCACCTCACCAATAGCATCTGATTCAATACGGAATTCTTGTGACATTTTGTTTTCTCCTTGTTTATAAACCTAAATTGTTAAATTCTTAATTGCTTCGATGATTTTGTCTTTAGTGACTTCTTCGAAGTCTGAAAGTTTATGATTACGCTTCTGAATCAAATAGATGTAGAAGTCAATCGGATTAGTTAACGGTACAATCGCCAAATCACGGCGATCTTCCACGGCCAACCTAGCCATGATACCCACTCCATTACCCTCGGCAACCAAGCCTTGCTCTGTCATCACCTCATTCGTGATGTACAAATTACGTATTTCTTCTGTCATATCATTTTCAACAAGTTGTTCCATGAGAACACGGTACGCTGTGAAGTGTTTAGTGACAGTAATAAATCGTTCGCCTTTTAAATCACTAACTGATAGGGATGGCCTATTTGCCAGCGGGTGCCCCAATGGCAAAATAACAACATAAGAGCTCTTAGTAATGAAGTAACTGTTATATTGCTTTCTCTTCTCTGGAGTAAGGGAGCCTATAAATCCCAAGTCAATTTTGTCTTGGTCAATTAACTCGAGCATACTGGTCGACCCAGTTTCAACCATGTGAAACGAATCAATCTCTTTGGGAGCTAATTGAGACATAATTCTTGGAAAAATTGTTGCGCCAATCATCGGAGGTACACCCAAGGCAATTTTTTTCTGCTGACTAATTTCACTTTGAATGATTTCCATTTCACGCATAATGATGCGACTGTGTCGTAACAAGGTTTCACCCGTATCAGTTAAACACAAATCAGCATTCCCCCGTGTACGGATAACCAGCGTAGTCTTCAGCTCATCTTCCAATCGACGTAACGCGTTGGTTATCGATGGTTGCGAAACAAACTTTACCTGAGCTGCCTTGGTGATTGACCCCTCTTCAGAAATTGCAACAAAGTATTCCAAGTCATTTAATAACATCTAGTTCCCTCATTTAAGCAATGACAAGTTAGTAATTACTTGTCTGACTTACCTGAATTGAATGCCGTGCGAATGCCACGGAATCCTTGAATACGGGTGATGTCTCCCGTGAACTGAAGCGTTCCTAGAAAAGTGCCATCAACATCACGCACGGCATAGTAGTTGGCATAAATTGTTTTGTCATTCTTTGGAAACCATTGTTCAAAGTGACTTGCAGCCCCGTTGTGAAAATCCGTAAGCATGTTTTGAACGGCATCTTGGTCGGCTTCTGCAAACAATGAAACAAATGGCTTTCCTAGTGATTTTTGGCTACGGGCATTCACACGATTGTCAACCGCCGAGTAATAAACCAACTCGTCATCGGCATTAGCAAAGTCGATTTCGAATGGCAACATGTTCAACACCTGACGTAATGAATGCAGTGAAAGTTTTCCCGTCGGTAGACTGATGACACCGTTGCCATCAACAAATGTTTGACTGTTTTCTAGTTCAATTTGATCTGCCATAAAGCTATGACTCCTTTAAATAAAATTCTGAATTTATAATTTTAAAATTTGACTGTTCCATGTTGACCAGCTGAATTGACTTGTCACAGTAGATGAATATGGCAGCGAATGGATAATCCCCATCTAGCGGTCCATCATTGAAGAACAAGCGAGTTGTTTCGATTTCACCATCAATTGACTCTGGAGAAATGACGGTCACGCTTGCCAACTCGTTATCATGCGGATAGCCCGTTCCCGAATCGATAATGTGGTGATACATTTTGCCATCGACCATTAAATGCCGCTCAGCTACGCCACTAGTCACGATTGATGCAGCCGGCGTTGTAAAGCTTGCAATCTTTTCACCATGTTGAACCAAAGGGTTTCGAACACTCACCCGCCACAGACCATTCTGTTTATGAGGCGCCGGATTCAACAACACGATATTCCCACCGAAATTTATAATCCCAGCAAGTTGTCCTTGTGCTTGCCAAAGATTTTTCAACCGGTCGGCGATGTATCCCTTAGCGATTGCACCGAGATCCAACTCCATCCCCGCAGTTGGTAAATACACCGATAAGTCGTCATCGTTAAATACAATTTCGCCTGGTGAGATAATACGTTGGCGTTTTCTGATGTCAGTTTCTTCAGGTACATTTGCGTCTGCAAATCCGATGTGCCAAAGTTTAACCAACGGCCCAATTGCCACGTTAAATCCAAAATTCTCGCGACTAACCATCACTGCACGTTTTACTAATTGATAAACCGTAGCCGGTACTTGAACCGGGTGTTTCCCTGCCGCTTTATTTATTGACATCACCGCAGAGTAATCACGATTCACAGTGAGCAAATTTTCGTACTTTCGCACGAGGTCAATCGATTCATCTAGGTACCGTTTCTCGTTCGTGCCATAGAGTATCACGCTATTCGTCGTGCCCATCGCTCGCCACGTCTTTTCAATTTTGATCAAAGCATTGACGCTCCGGTCGTGGCATCGTCATCTTCTTCAACGTCCGTCGTTGTTGTAGCTACTTCAGTTACGGTAACATTGTCTGTAAGTTCGGTTTTCTCTATCCACCATCCGTCACCATGTTCTAAAACTTGAGCATTATCTGCTGGTTTAATAATGACTGATGGCACAGCGTCAGGGTCTAATGCACTACCCTTCAAAACCTTATCAATATCCTTGTAACCCAACTTGACACCCTCAACCGTGCCTTCATGTTCACCGTTTGTAGTCTTATCTGCTGTACGGTCAAAGGCCATAGCTCTCATCGGAAGAAGTGAGTCAACGAACATCATAAAGTTACTAAAAACTTGCTCAAGGAAACCAACCGTGCGAGCGTCAGTCAGCTCTGTACGCTCTACATCCACATTTACCGAAGCCGGTCCCAACAAAAACTGATTTCCTGGCAATACAAACGCGTCCAAACCTGGTGCATCCATAATTTGGCGTAGATGTTCTTGCGCATTCGTCGTACCCATTTTACCTAATGATGTACCAACGATCATCACTGGCATATTTGTGAATGGGTGAAGTTCGCCGTAACTTAACCATTCAAGCGCTGACTTCAAAGAAGCTGTAATTGAGTGATCATATTCCGGTGTGGAAATAATTACTCCGTCAGCAGCTGCGATTTGGCGTGCCATTTCGACTAAGCGAACCGGTGTTTCGGTATCCTCGCTGAACATTGGCAACCCTTCGATTTCCACGACTTCAATATTTGCTAGGTTTTTAAAATGCTTTTTCATAAACCAAAGCAAGCTTCGATTATATGACTTGCGGGCATTGGTACCCACAATTGCTACTAAGTTCATAAACAATCCTCAATCTAATTAGTGTTTCTCTTCACATAAATTCTTTACATGCTTATTAAACGTGAGTTAAAACACTTTGGTCAATTGTTCACAAATAAAAAAACACACGATAACGCCTTTGCATAGGTGTTTGTCAGCATACATACACGAATACTATGTAAATATAGTTAAGAACTATATTTACATATCTATGTGAATTTGTAAACTTTTCGCGAAAAAAAGAGACTGAATCAATGATTCAGTCTCTTTGTGTATCACAACGGTTGGTTTGTGTATATTAATATCTTAGAAAAGGAACGCTTCTTCAAAATCAAGTTCAACCACCTTACCATGAACTTTTTGCGTAGCCCGCTCAAAGACCAATGGCTGAATATTGTTTTGCTTGATAAATGTATCAACATCTTGCACCATACTCGGTGAACTACCCCCCACTTAGCTAACGTCTAACGATAAGCCGAAACAGTATTCTTCGAGTAATCGTTTGCACTCTTACCGAGAAACACTTTTTCAACATCACAGCTGTTCATTTCGTGAACCGCGAATTCAGTGTTAAAAACATAGGCTTCCCACCTATCCGACTAATACGCTAGTTACGTGTTATCAGTGACTGACAACGCTTATGCCATACGAATTTCTGGCAAGAAACTGTTGGCCAGCAGATCGTTAATTCCCTTGGTCTTGCCGCCGTTCTCACTCCATACCGCGCGATAAACTGGATAACCAGCTTCCTTTAGCATGTCAATCAAACGACTCATAGATCTAGCTACGGCTTGGTTTTCCACGTAATCTGCATCAAACGCCACAACAACCTGCGTCACGTTCATCTGCTTGAACGCGTCTAAAAAGCGACGATAAGAACTGACACCTGCAACAGACATCACAGTGAAACCAGCCTTCGAAACGTAGTCACGTCCGGCACCGCCGTTAGCAAAAATTGTTTCAAAATACTTGGTCGTAATGTCCGCCTTCTGTAAGCCATACACTTGCAGACTGCAAAGGTTGATTTTGAGCAGCGAGAGCTTGTTTAACAGCAGCTGGCAAAGATACACCTGCTTGTTGCTTAAAGTCTGCCCCACTGTTCGTGTGCGCAGATGAAGCCCACAAATACCGTGTTTCGGCATGCGGGTCCATATTACGGCCTTGCATACCGAAGATTCGCCCCTGAACATCACGATAAGGGATCAGCACAAATTGCTTATCCAATTGCATGAGATTCAAAGCAAACCAAACAATACGTTTGCCGTTAACGGATGATTCTGAAAATCCTGGAACACCATGCCAAGAATCACGTGGCAAACCATTATCTTCAAA
Organism: Weissella confusa; assembly: GCF_004766315.1. Classification (GTDB taxonomy): domain Bacteria; phylum Bacillota; class Bacilli; order Lactobacillales; family Lactobacillaceae; genus Weissella; species Weissella confusa_A. The sequence continues at coordinate 9,246 of NZ_PVSN01000084.1, forward strand.
AATTGGTTCCCAGTCCCAACGTAACGGCAACAATGAAGCGTACTTGTTCGTATCGATTGTTAGATCATCAAGACCTCGTCCGTGCAAGTAAGCTCTGTGCTCATTAGTTAGTCCTAACGTGTTAATAACCACATGTAGCACACGATTAATCGTATCTGTATCTGCCGTAGGGTACAAATCGTATTGCGGAACAAATTGTGGCTTTGCAGCTTTAGAAGCGTCTAAGTTAGCTTCATTGTCCATATAGTGAAACCAACCGGTAGCGCCCTTAACTTCTACAACTCGTTCATTCATTAAAGCAGCAGGTTGACGACGGCAAAGAATTGCCTGACCATCAACGCGAACTGAGCACCAACCATCATGGTGACCGCAGAATGCACAAGCTCCCTCGTTAATTGGCAACCACTAATTGTCGTTGCCCCATGCACCTCGTCCATTAGACAAGGCTGAAATATCAAATGTAGCCATGATAGCCTCCCTTATAAACTAAATACATGACGCAATACTGCTTCAACTTGCATAACATTAATTTCTACTCCCTGCGTTGGCAAAAAGTATCCCATATTTTCCGACATAGTGTCCTCCTTTTCTGCCAATAAAGACACTACCATTCCTAATGAGAACAATAGCGTCCCCACTGGGCCAAAAAATATAACGTCAAATTGCTTCCTGTCCGATTAAAAATCGCAACAAACAGAATAATTCACTCGCCAACAACACAACAGCGTTTATACAGTTGAGTAATCATTTGTACATCATCTGCTAAATAACAAAAAAGTTCGATCAATCCTTGATGGATTAGTCGAACTCGTAATGGCTATTTAACTGGTTCTAAAATATTTGGTACTGATGGCCACTCGCTCACGCGATTGGTTGTTGGTACCTTTTTTATTATTTTGGTGTGAAAATAAAAAAGGACATACCGGCGCCACCAGTACGTCCAAAAATACCCTCGAAAGGATGCTCTTATGCTAGATTTACGGACAGATTTTTCTCTGCCCTGTACACTAATAGCAGAGGAGCATTTTTTATATGATTCGATATTCACAAGAATTTAAGCAATCTCTTGTCGAGATGCACAACCAAGGGCGTTCTTACACTGGACTAGCCGATGAATACGGGCCTTCGGCCGATTCAATCCGTAACTGGGTCAAATTCTACACAGTCCACGAAGTGGACGGCGAAAAATGGACGCAAGCTGATGTAAACGCATTACAAAAGGAAAACGCCAAACTTCGCGAAGAACTTGAGATTTTAAAACGAGCCGCGGTGTTGCTTTCGAAGT
>NZ_PVSN01000046.1 GCF_004766315.1 Weissella confusa
ACTAACAAAATATCATAAAAAAGAGCTCCTATGGTTTTCACCCAACGGGTGAAAGCGCAAAACCCGCTGAAACGGTATTAACTTGTCGTTTCAGCGGGTTTTTGTTTGTCTTGATGAATAATCCGGGATCAATAAATTCAAGTACTTTTTTTGTATAACAATATATATAAAAAATGCAACCGGTAAAATGATTATCGTAGATTTAAACAGTGCACCCACTGAAATAGTAAAGCCCATTCCCACCATCAATAATAGTTTTATCGGAAAGACACCATTGTAATTCATTGATTTTAGAAACAAGAAAAATGCTAACGCGGCAAAACTCAGTGTAATTGTATCTGAGTATAAAACAGGTGCATATTGATAGAAAGGCAAAAAAGAAATCCACAAGATTTGCACAATCACCTGTGTTTTAACACCCTGAATTAGACTAACACTTTTAGTCGTAAAGAAATATGCAATCCAAATACACAAACCACCAATGATGGCTAAAGCTGTTGAATAATCTACGTCCGTATAAATACATAACGTGGCAATACCCTTCATAAGAATCACGTAGGTTCCGTTGTACGGATAACGAAGCAGATAGTCTGATCTATCTATTTCGGTCATACTGTGACCAACATTGTCAATTGCCGATCTTGAAATAGCTGCATAGTCCCAAGTCACAGCATGTAAATCAACCTTTAGAAAAACACTAACCGCAATTACTAATGGCAGATACAACCACGTCAACCATTTAGAAATATTGGGCAAATCCTTACTTTTAAGTACCCAAAAAACTACCACAAAAGGCAGTATAAAAGTTATATTTTTTCCAATAATAGTTGCAATGCATATCAAACACAAAGACAACCACAGTCCACCAAGCTTTAAAGTGTTTATAATTCTTGTCACTGTGAACACTCCTGTTATCCTAAAAATTTTTTTAAGAGGTTTCCCTCTTTATTAGATTGATATCCTCATCCAACAGATGAACATATTACAGAAATGTAGTGTCTTTTTTGTGTTTATTTTACGACGTTTCATTCACCCTTCGCCAGAACGTTAAAGACACGCCCTATATTATTAACAAAAATCACAATGTTTCTTTCAACGTACCGAGTGTCTTTGCATCCTAAACAATTGATTCAGTAATTTTGACACAATTTCATCGATTTTACATGCTCGAAAAATAATTTGGCGTATACCATCAACAGTAATACCGACAGTCATTATCGCGAAAATAGAAAGAACTAATCTAATAAGCAAATCTTCCAAAGACACGAACTTTCCTGCATCAAACAACTCATTCCACATAAAAATCCGTGTTAATCCATTATCATGCAATAGATAAACACCGAACATTGTTCCTCCGACAAAATTAATTGATGTATTTTTAAAAGTGACATTTTTAAAAATTAGGAATATACCAATCGCCATCGCAAACGCAAATACATTAAAACCAGTAACAAAGCTCAATTGTATAGACTGCGCTGTCTGATTAAACATCCCCAGTTTTAAAAGTCCAGCTGTTATGATTGTGTCCATCACCAACAATCCAAACAAAGCGACAATTCCTGTCAATGTTCGAATTCTAAACTCGCTTAGCCTAATCCATCCGCCCACATAGTATGCAACTCCCATGCCGATCAATGGGTTAGTTGCATCCCGAGTAATCAGCGGCAAACCAACAAACACAATCGACAAAGCGATTACGATCAATGAACTTTTTGTAGTTAATTTATGCAAAACCATGTTCAACATCGGAGATACTAATAATAACAACACGTAGTCTGTCGGAAACCAGTAATTTTGAAACAGAATGGGTAAGAAAGTCTTCATTTTACTGATTGCATTCAAGTCCACACCGATGTAAAAGTGTGCAATTGCTGACATTAACACTGACCAAAAAAATACCTGTGTAAAGATCGGAACTATCTTATTGATTTTAAAAGTTGATTTAACATTGAAATATCCAGTAATTAGCACAAAAAGTATAACACCCGTTTTGCCGCCTAAACGTAACATTTGCAAAGCCAATTTAGTTTCACCCGAATATCCTGGCGGAAAATGCCACTGCGTATACGTAACAAAGTGGCAACCAATAATCATTATCATCGCTACGATGCGTAACAACTCAAAGTTGCTATCTCTTACTTTTTTCAAAACAAAACTCTCCCTATGATTTTTTACAAATCATAATATACAAGTTTTAAGACACACAAAAAACAAACTTCACAAACTGTTCATCTTTTGCGAAAGAAACAAAAAAACTCCGAAAACACTATTTTCCGGAGTTCCTGATTATAAATACTAATATTTCAATATATGTCAGGACTACATTGCTTTTTCAAGTATACAAACCAAGCCACTAATACCGGCCACGCAAATACAAAAAACGTAAACATCGACGTCACTAACGCCAACGCCACGAAATACACGTATGCCCAACTAGCAGCGTTTTGATTCTGCCAAGCAACCTTGAATCGCTGAACAACAACATATAGCATCGGCAGTACCAGAACTAATCCAAATCGTGCAAACCAACCAAGAAATCCGGATAGGATTGGATAACCGTAAACTGCATAGACATTTTGGTATTCAAGATTAGCTTTCGACCAACTCGGCACGTTTTCTACTATATATGGTGACTCAAATCCGTACCCAACTCCAAACAAAGGATGTTGCAAGATGGTTTTCAATAACCCGATTGTGCCACCGAGTCGATTTTCGGTACCGTGTTTTTCCAGAAGAAATCTCGTAAACATATCGTGAACACCTTGTAGATATTGATATAGCCCATATCCGATACCGGCACCTGAAACTGCAATAATGAGCAACATCACTCGTTGCATCCCCACACCAGTAACCAGCATCAGCAATACGCTCACAAACACCAACAACATCCCCGTTGTGGTTTTAGCAGCCAATAACACTAACCATGCGGAAATTAACGTCACCCATAAAAGCAACGCATTCGCCACACCCGGTCTTCGCCAGATGATCAACGACTGTCGAACTCCCACCATAAAGATAGGTAGAAACACCACACCAATCAAAATAGCTAGAAACGGCGCTTCCGGTTCAAAACCATTCAATCTCATCTGGGTCGTGACATAACTACCGGCTTGATAGAAATCATCACGGCCTATCCAATGACGTTCAAACAGTTGCGCCAGCCCATTTACGTAGCCAATCGTCTCCGTTCGACCAATCATCACCCAGAATTGCGGTGCCAATACCATGATGAAATAAATCCAAAAAGCAGCGTATGCCCCGCGGACAATCGTCATAAAGTTTTGTCCACTCAATTTCACTGTTGCCCAGGCTAGCCAAACAACAATCAACAACTCCACAAGCCCAATTAGTCCGTGAATCAGGCCGGCCGTTGTTGTATCAATGCCAACCTCATTATATGAAATCAGCACCCGTACTGCTTGTACGATAAAAACTGCCAAGCTGATCATCAAAGCGCGATTACTCGGTACAATTTCTCGCCACCGCCCTTTAATCGCCTGGATAAACACATAACTGCCAAACACTACCATCGGTAACTGCGTAAAGACATCCAGCCACCAATACGAATGCGTTCTCGGAAACAGAATTACAAAAAACAACCAAAACGCCATACACTAGCCCTGCACACGTGACGTTCTGGTACGACGTTGTTGGCAGGTTTCACGTACTACGCGACGCCAAAACATAAACAACAGTCCAACTGCCACACCAATCGTGCCACCTTATACCAGTACCTTCTTAGTCTCATACAACGCCACATTCTTCGCTTCAGATGGTCGCGTGGCTGACAACAATTCCGGTTGTGGCATGTCCGCCATCAACGTTGGTGCAACTTCCGCGAAAACTTCAACATACGTGTTTGTTAGACTGGCCGCCAACTCTGCTGTTTCCGCTTTCGCCGATAGATCCACAATCAAGGTATTTAAATCTTGTTCAAAGGTCACCATTTCACGCAATTGTTGTCGTGACAGATGTGCCCCACGCTTTGCCAGACGTCCTTGCACCTCATCAACAATTTTTGAATCCTTCGCCGCTTTCAAGTACGACTTAATCAGCAAGCTATCCGCATTAAATCGACCAATATCCCCAGTTGTTTGTTTATTCCCGATATACATTTGTCGCGTCGCCACATAGCTATCCGGCACATTACGCGTCGCCAACCACAGGCTTGCTGCGCCAATTACGGCACACACCACTAAACAAACGCCCCGCTTTATCATCCCCATTGTCTCTTTCTCCCCTACATTCACTGACAAACTGTCATTATTTAAAATAACCCTCCGCCACTGTATCAGAATCACAGACAAATAAAAAGCGCACACCATAGACAGTCTATGGTGTGCACATAATTTTATAAGCTACTAATCAAATCATCTAAATTTCAGGAATGAAATACTGATCAAATGTTACATAATTTTTTCGTTCAACATAATCACTGTACTGCTGAATTTTAGGCAAAATTTTGACGTGTAATCTGCTTTCTAAATTTAGTTTAGTTAATAGGTTCCTTCCTCGTACATCATTTCCGTTCGAGCTACCGTATCGTTCTAATAATAGCGAAACGTTTAGGTTCATCTCTTGTAGAAGATCTTCTTCGTTAAAACCATCACGGATTCTAAAATAAAAATACAATTCTGTTTTTCCAGAATATAAATCAACCGAATCGAACATTGCCTGAAAATATGAATAATCTGCAGCAGATAATGAATGCCCATAAAACTTTATAATTTCCACATCATCATCCAAAAGCCCTCTGCCTAAATATGTTTCACCAGACAAGGACATAATTCGGTAAGTCTTCGAAAATGCAAACAATGGATTCGACCTTTCAGCGTCGTTTGCCAACTCATCTACACCAAAAATAATATTGTTGGTATCCAGGCTTCCATGCACATTTCTTTGCACATAAAACCTTTGCTCTTCGTCATCTCCAAACGGACGCGTGTAATTAAAGTTAAGCAATCTATTCTTTAAAACAATTTCGTTAAACTCCAAATCTGGTAAATCTGCAATTATTAACTCGTCTATTAATCGTTCTGCTTTAATTAAATAATTAGAATCCATTGAGCGTCTAAATAAATATTCAATAAAGAATGATTCATACGCATTCAGCTCTTTTAATAGTAATGTCACCGTATAAAACAATTGTGAATCTGTTGTATCACGACTTTGTAATTCTTCAATATAGGAATACTTGAAATCGAGTATTTTCACTATTTGCACCACTAAGATTGTTTTGTAAATACTATATTTAGTATAGTTCAAACCCACAGTGACCAACAGAGAAAGTATACTGTGTTTCATCCACCCATTTCTTAGATTTTCAGGGTAGTCCTCACTTTCTAGTGAATCTCGCATTAAAACATCGGTAATCAACGACTCTATATCTGACCAGTTAGTCATCTCAACGTCCTTATTTTTACGTGCTAATATTAAATCCCACACGGTGACATTCTTGAGATATTCATTTTCAGTAAAAACGTTGTCCATACTGGCCAAAAGGGGTTCGGTATATCTGTCCTTATAGAAATCTGAATACTTCGAACATAGGCCTGCTTCCAAATCAGCTCCATTGCCAATAATAATGACTTGAGAAACTACATTTGGATTCTCGAACCATATTGCATCAGTGGGCTTCAATTTTTCATACTTCTTTGATTTCACCATGCGTCTCCTATCCCTGACAAAATAAAAACAGTTGATCAAAAAATCAACTGCTCAAATAACATTAACGCAAGTAGTACGTGCCGTCGTTACCGAAGTAGTAACGTTGTCCGTTGATTGTTTGCCAACCTTGCACGGCGCGACCTTCCTTGTTAGTCCAGTACTTGTAACCCCATGCTTCACGCCAACCTTCGTTTTGGCGAACACCGTTAACAAACCAGTAGTACGTCCCCATGTAGTAACGGAAGCCTGTGTACAAAGATCCCTTTTCGTACCAACGGTAACCACCGTTAGCTGGTGAACCATCATACAAGCAACCTGAAGCCTTACCCTTCAAGTTAAACGTACCATTCGTACCGAAGTCATATGGGACACCGTCAATGAAGCGAACGCCTTCAACAGCACGGCCATCGTTACCAACGTAGTATTGCAAGCCCCATTGTGAGACCCATTGGTTTTCTTGACGAACACCGTTAATGAAGTAGTAGTACGTCCCCATGTAGAAGCGGAAACCTGTGTACTTGACACCAGATTCAAACCAGTACCATTGGCCATCTGAATCTTGCAAGTAACCCGTCTTGGCTGGCTTGTCCAACTCAGTCAAGTTGTACGTCTTGATGATGTTAATCAACTTTGACCCATATGATGGATCCGTCGCGTACTTACCCGTCAATGCATTGGCAGCATCGGCATATGTCTTGGCCTTTGACTTCCAAGTGCCTGAGTAGTAACCACTATCCCACGTCAAACCATTACGCAACAACTTGGCATTGGCTTCCAATGAGTCGTAACGTGAGGCGTACTTCACAAATGGCGCCTTAATTGTAACCCACTTACCGTTTGACCATTCCAACGTATCAGCCCAGTAAGTTGGGTTATTCGTGTTGGTTTGCTTAATTCCGAAGTAGTTGTTGGCTTATGTACTTAGGGTACTTAGCCCCCATGAACTCTCCAAAGCCGCTTGCGCCATTTGAACTGAAGCGTACAAACCGTACTTGTTCGTCACATTGATAACGTCAGCGCGGTTGCTATTAATAAACTGTTGCACTTGCGATGATGTCGCAGCTGTTACATCTAACGGTTTAGAAATCGCCGCACCACCGGCAACTGCAGCTGTTCCAGCAACAACAACCGCCATTGTCTTCTTAATACCCATTTAATATTCCTCTCAAATACGGATAGTCCCCCGTTCACAGCCTGTCCGATAATCCATACTACTAATAATGTATCAGTTTGTATGGCTCCTTGCAATTCTGACTATTTTCTGCACTTCTAAAAAAAGCATTAGGTATTAAAAAGTATACGCAACAAATGCCATCGTTACCAGCAAAACGGGTTTTTATGCCAAAATTGCTCATATTTTTCACCTATCGTCAATTATTGTTCATAAATTAATAGTGCCTCACGCATAAATCTCCCCTATAATAATCATCGATTGACATTTAAGGGAGAATTGACAATATGAAAAAAGTATTGCTTTGGATACTAGGAATTGCATTGGCTGGTATCGTCATTATCGGTGGCGTGGCGGCCTACAAGATTCACAACACCACGTCTAAGATTTACTCAAACAACGAGCAAATTTCAAAGACATCAGATAAGAAGACCGGCGACAAGAAGCCAGTTGCTTACCTATTGCTTGGTACGGACACTGGCGCACTTGGCCGTGGTTACAAGGGTCGTACCGACACCATGATGGTGATGGTCGTTAACCCATCAACGAAGTCATCAACCATGATGTCACTCCAACGTGATACTTTGATTTCATTGAACGGTCAAAATGCGAAGTTGAATGCTGCTTATGCATATGGATCAGCCGACTCTGCCATGGAAGAAGTTGAACAATTGCTCGACATCAAGTTAGATGGTTACCTATTGGTTAACATGAAGGGTATGAAGCAACTAGTTAACGCCGTTAATGGTGTTACGGTTAAGTCACCTTTGACGTTTAGCTACGAAGGATACAGCTTCGTTGAAGGTCAAAGCTACCATGTTGACGGTACGGAAGCCCTTGCCTTCTCACGTATGCGTTATGACGACCCACGCGGTGACTACGGTCGCCAAGAGCGTCAACAATTGGTCATCAAGGCTGTGATGGACAAGTTGCAATCCAACCCAACGACAGTGATGTCAGACAAGTTCCTTGGCGCCGTTGCTGATAACGTTCGTACTGACGTGTCACTAACGTCAATTAAGAACTTGGCATCAAACTACCGTGAGGCCGGTAACAACGTGAAGTCTGACCAAATGGTTGGTACTGGTACGATGATTGATGGTGTTTCATACCAAGTTATGGATGAAGCTGAAATCAACCGTGCGCACAACGTAATTGAAAACGCACTTAAGACAAAGTAAAACCAAAGCGGCGCTCCCGATTCATTCAGGAGCGCCGCTTTTAGTTTAGTTTTCGAATTCTTGCTTGGCCTTGAAAATAACCAACTTACTCAAAACGTAGTTCGATACAATCACGAAGACATTTTGAATGATATTCCAAATCATATCGTTTTGGTGCAACCAGCTAACCCCGATCCACATAATACCAGATCCGATAACACCAGTAGCCAAACGTGCCACATAGAACTTGACGATTTCATCGAAGTACTCGCGTGGCGTGCTAGCTTGGCTGTTAAAGACCCACTTGCGGTTCGTTAGGTATGCGACCAACACCGTGATAAACCAGGCCAACCAGTATGACACTTGCACTGGCATATCCGTCATACGCAACAAGGCGTACACCACAATATTAACAACGGTCGTTAAGACACCAAAGAATAAGTACAAAATTTGAGAGCGGAACTTGACCAGCAAGTCCTTAACCATTTCGACCATGAGGACATCTACTTTCTTTTTATTCACTCAAATTATTGTACCACACCGTTGCAAGCCTAGCTGTTCACAACTTGACGGCGCTCGCTCTGCATCATAACGCGGTCCAATTGTTCAATCAACGCTGGCACAATCACTGACGTACGGCGACGGACATAAGCCAGCAGCAACGTGCACGCTTCAGATGTAATGCGTGGATTCAAGCCCGTTACTGTCGTAATTTTATCGAGACGATATTGAATCGTACGACGGTGGACGTGAAGTGCGTCACTCAAAGCGCACATCGACTGACCAAACGTCGCATACAACCACAATGTCAGCATCACCTCATCATCCAAGTGATCATGAATGAGTTGCTCCGTTTCTGGATAAATGACCCCAGCATCGATGATGGTAGCTAAATCCATCATATGCTCGTAGTACAGCGTTCGCATCTCATCGACCATTGGGTGAGTCATCGCCAGTGCAAAAATCCCCTCTTTCACACTTTCTTTAATGTCATCATGTGGCATCCCCACCCCAGCCAACGCGCGCTTTGGCAATCGTGGCAAGAAGTCGTCGACCTCATCTGCCGGCAACACATAGACGCGTCGCAAATAATCCAATTCAAATGCCAACCGCTCATCTGGTAGTTGTTGCTTGTCACCTTCGACCACAACTGCAACATACTTTTCACCGAAATCGACGCCATATGCGCGCGCCTTATTCACGAACGACTTATCTGCGATGATATCGTTCTCCGGCAAAGCCAACCAGTTTTGCATAAATGTCTGAAGCATAAATTAACCCTCCCAAAATTCATGAAACTCTTCATTCCTACAACTTGAGTATATCGAATATCGGACATTAAATTAACCCCGGATTATTCATGCACTAAATTTTTAACCACAGCTAAATCAGTAAAATACGATAAATCACCTTGAAACTGCCAGTACCTTGGCACGGTTTCAGGGTGTTTTTTTCGATTGGGCGTTTTTTGAGAA
>NZ_PVSN01000053.1 GCF_004766315.1 Weissella confusa
ATACCTGATGCCAAAGCTTCTTCGATGATAAATTGAATCGTTGGCTTATCAACGATTGGCAACATTTCCTTGGCCAAGGCCTTAGTTGCTGGCAAAAAACGAGTTCCCAAACCTGCTGCTGGGATAACTGCTTTACGTACTGGTTTCATAAAAATTAGTTCCTATCTATTATTTATACTAGAAAAGTCAGATTAGTTGATTTTCTTTGCTGGCACTCCACCTAAAACACTTCTTGATTCCAAAAAATTTTTAGTCACAACCGCACCAGCACCTACAAAAACTTCATCGCCCAATGTTACTGGTCCGATTACACTAGATCCAGCTCCAAAATTCACGCCATCTCCGATTGTCGGAGCCCCATCATTTTTGTCTGTCCCCTTAATGCCAATAGTTACATTATGTCTAAGGGTAACGTTTTTTCCTATTTTCGAATCAGCATGAATAACAATGCCAAATGGATGATCAATCACTAGACCACTACCAATCTCTGTTTCAACTGGAATTTGAATATTAAGTAATAGTTTTACGATGAACAAGCTTATAACTTTGTACGGAGTCAATAAAATGATTTTAACTAACTTATTGTTAATTTTTTCATTTACAAGTTGGCCTAACCTAAAATTCAGTATCACAAATTTCGAAACCTTTTCCTTGTTTTTTTGTAGTTCCTTGCTTATTTCAGATAATTTCATTTCTACGTCCTTCATAAAATTTAGACATTAACACTGAGACTGCTACTATGAAAAACGGTTGCATGCCTATCTCAACGATATATTGATTAATCAACCATTGAATAGATAGAATCATAATCAAAATTCCAAAGTCATTGTTCTTATAAACTTCTCGAAATTTGTTGGCTGCTACAAAATAAACGCAATAAACTCCATACGCAAACAGTACACCATAATTTAGCAATATGTTCATGTAAGATGAATCTATAAAAAAGTAGTCGTTATTTTGTCCAGTGCCATAATTGCTAGAGTTTTCGAGTCCTCCAGCACCAGACATAATCACTTTTTGTCCAAACAATGTATGAAAATTATATCGATTAAATCCTATTGCCGACCAAGCAATTCGGGACGATAGAATACTATCCAACTTTAGTAACGGACCGGGATTCTTTTGATACATCAAAACTAAAATAAGCATAATCGTCGCTATAATAAATGGAATTAATCCCCAAAACCGATTATTTAAAAGACGAGTTTTTTCAAGTTGTGCACCAAATGTGCCGATGACTATTAACAAAAGACCCACCACCAAGTCAACACGCGAATCCGTTTCGAGGTAAACATATATAACAAGTGCTGATAGTAGGACCGAAACCATATAGTTGAGATCAAAACGTTTCACAAACACAACCGCTGCTATTAAAAATGTCAAACGTGACGAAAAACTAGTAGGATATAAATCCCCCAAAGAGTATCTGCTTTTTATTAACCCCGATGCCCAATCAGTTCGAAAATATTCAAAATTATATATAATCCCAAATTTGCTCATTACCAATAGAATAAAAAGAGAAGTTGCTGAAATCCATATAAATGTTTTCAAGAAATAATAAATGTCAATTCGGTCTGAAAAAAGTGTGAACATCACAATATAGAAAAACGAATGTTGCCCTGATTTAAATGCAATAATCGCTCCCACCATAACCCCAATAACGATCGTGACAACGTGTTTTACTGAATAGGTATTCGCCAACATTACTTTTAACAGTAATAACCCCACACTCAGAATCACCAATATCTTGGCAAACGATCCGCTTGAGAACATTGAAAGGTAACTAAGATTAGTTGATTTTACAAAAATGGACAAATAATAAAATACAAACGAAGCTGAAAATAATGATGTCAAAATTTTATTTTCTGTCATCATCAATCTCCATCAATTACCTTTTGAATCGCTTGTTTTGTATAAAAGCCATCTCGTAACTTTTTCCCAACTTCAAGAGCATTTTTCTTCATGATGCCATAATCATCTGCCGACATTTCGCTTAAAATTTCCCGTACTTCTGTCAAGTTTGAAACGGTAATTCCAACATTATTTTTTAGTACAAATTCTGATATGGCTGCTTCGTTCCAAACAATAACAGGCAGTCCTGCACTAAGGTACAACGACGTTTTGTGTGGATTATTATATTTTGTATATTCCCCGAACCGTCCAGTACCTCCCAAAACTGAATCTCCATCCCAAACTAGTCCGAATGAAGAATTAAGCTTATTAGGAAGAACTTCAGGCTTAACAATACCGTGATAATGAATATTTTCCGGATAGCTTGATGCAGGATTAGGCCCGTATAAATCAACTATGACATCTTCAAATTTATCAATAAACGAGGACTTTGCTAAGTTTCCCGCAAACGCTACAGACATTTCAGGGTTAGTTGAATCCTCAGTCATCATTTGATTATCCGTAAGATAATCAAAAACTTCAAGATTATGCATCGGAGTGTTAACCCCGTTATTGCGTAACCAATTAGCCATAGCTCCATTATGAACAATCAATAATGTGGCCTGGTTAAATAAACTTCGTTCCCAATTGAAATCCGACTCTTGGCGAAGTGACTCAACATCATGTATAAAAATAACTAGTTTCAGTTGTTTCTCACCCAAAACTTTCAACAAGGAATTTGTGCTAACTTTACTATACAAAGGGTGTTGCAACACGACCATTCCACTTTCTGAATTTGATTGAATTGCATTTCGCCAATCAGTTTTCGAGAATAGTGCCTTATGTATCTTTGATGTGTCGTTATTGTATTTCACCATGCTAAAATTCATTGTTTTTAAAATATTAGCTACATCGTCTTTAGCTTTACTTCCAGCGGATATAAAATCATCCGATTGTGTGGTCACTCCTAAATACATTTTATTTATCTATCTCCAATATCTTTTCAAATGCGTTTTCAACCCTATTAGGGTAATTAAGCCCAGTTAGCCAATCGATGCTGTCTTGAACCTTTTCAGGTGACAAATTTTGCATCTTTAGTTTTTGTACTGCCTCCGCAAAATCCTGGTAATTGTGTTCTTTGTAGATATATCCATTTTCACCTTGAACTATCATATCCGCTGGTCCAACAGGTGTATTCATTGAAATAACCGGAACGCCAAAGCTCAAGGCTTCTGCTATTACCATTGGAAATCCTTCAAATTTCGAGGTCAAAACAAGTGCATCGGCTGCATCTAATTGCTTCCATGCATTTTCCGTCCACCCATGCCATGTAATGTGCACATTCGCTAATTTTAGCGTATCAGCATATTTCTTAATGGTCGGCAACTCTTTTCCACCACCAAACACCTCAAGTTCAATATTAAAATCAGCATCAAATGCATCAAGTGCTAACAATAATTCTCTTAAATTCTTTTGACCATCGAGTTGCAGTCTACCCATATAAATCATCTTAAACACGTTAGGATTAGTTGATCTTGGAATTTGAGTTCCCTCAATTACAACAGGATTGTATATAGTATACACGTGACTCATCACCCCGATTTGACGAAATTGATTAACTATTTCATTGGCGATTGCCAGATGAAAATCCAGTTTCTTCAAGTATTTTAAGTTCAAATCAACACTATTGAACAATGAAAAATGAATCCATGATCCAACTCTTGTTTTAGAGTGCCTAATCCTACTATAGATTTTCAAAAGATATGCGGTTTTCGGTCCTAATCCTATAACAATGTCGCCGCGCACCTTGGCCAAGAAGAAAAATCGCCCCAATTTTGAATGCGAAGTATTTTCAACAACCTCAACTCCTTGGTTTTCCAGCTCATTAATCCATTCTTTATTTTGAATTTCATCTACCAAGTACACTGTAAACTTATTATGTTTTGATAAATGCTGGTCAGTAACCATTTTAAAAATTACAGTCTCGGTGCCACCTCTACCGGACAATTTTGGAGCAACAATCGCAACCTTATTTTTCATCAACATTTTCCAAAAACTCCTCAAGTATTTCGACCGTCACATCTCGAATGTCAAAACCCTTTTCCTTTGCTTCTTCTCGCACATTTCCACCGTCCACTAGCTCAAACTGATTCAAACGGTCGTTTATAATATTTGATATTTTCTCTGACCATACTTTTTCATCAAGCTGCAAAAAACTTATATTAGAGCTGAGTTCTAGAGATTTTGTAAAAGCATCTGAAACAAGAACTCTTGAACCTACCAATTGTGCCTCAAGCGCGACCAATCCAAATGGTTCAAACAGTGATGGGAAAAGAACAGCATCAGAAGCTGCCAAGTAATTTTGAATGTTAGGTTGCGGTTGTAAAAAAGTCACATTATTCTCTAAACGATGTTCTTTCGCCATTTGTTGGATTTCTTTGATTAATGGACCTTCACCTATAAGTAAAGCTTTGAAGGCCACACGCTTATCCCTTAAGTTAGAAAGCATACGAATTGTAAACTCATAGTTCTTTTGTTCACTAAAAGTACCAACTTGGACTAACAAAGGTTCGTTATCCTTTTTATTTAACTGCTGGATTCTTTGAACTTCATCTTGATTAACATCGTATCTATCTAAAAAAACACCGTTCTTTACAACTCGATATTCCTTCTTACCAAATAATTTTTCTCCAGATACATCATTTACGCTATAGCCAATGTTATAAATCTTTCGAAGAAATGGCGTTAGCAATTTTGTTATGAACGGATGATCAGTCGCCTCGTTGTGCGTATGAATAACCCTAATAGTTTTTGTTCCAAGCGTAGCCAAAACATCAAACAGCATAGTGGCACTATTACCATGAACGTATAAAACATCAATCTTGTTGTCTCTAATTATTTTTCTCAAGGACCTAATATACTTAATGATATGTTTTTGAGAACGATTCAACACATACGCTGGTATCCCCAAATCGTCTAAATAGCTCAAATAGTCTGTTGCGTATGGACCGTTGGAAACGACTGATACTGTTACATTAGGGTCGTAAGACATTTGCTCTGATAAATTCATTACCATAGTTGAAATTCCATTGCGCGTAAATCCAACTGTATTAACAAACAAAATTTTCACTTAGTTTCTCCCAATTAATTCAGCAATAACCAATTCAAACTGATTCATAAACTTTGATTTATCTCGCACCGAAAACTTTGATGGCATCGGCCTATCAATAATCAACTTTCGCAAATCGTCATTGTCCAACGCAAACGGAATACTAATGTTATGTGTACGTAATGCCTCGAGAAATTCATATTGATGGTCGTTAACATGTTCATTGAATTTCTTTAAACGTGGCACCACAATCACAGAATTGCCTTTTTCAATTGCATCAAGATACGTAGCCGCACCCCCATGTGTTATAACAAGATTGGCCTCACCCATAAGTTCTTGCATCTCATCAAATGGCATAAACTTTTGCATTAAAATACGATCAGATTTATAAGTAGAATATCCAGACTGGGCAATCACTTTTTCAGTAATTTCTCCCGAACCAATCATCTTATCAACAGTCTCAAAAATCCTATTCATGGGTTGTTCATGTGTACCTACAGTTATAAAAATCATAAAAATAGTCCCTCTATAACAATCGCTTTTTTATAGACGTTTTTCATTTCTGGCCACTGTACAATAAATCGATCTGCAAAATGATAAACAAGTTTTCCTGTCAGAGTAGGTTTATCCATCCGATCAAAAACTTCGATATATATTGTTTTCGCACCAAAAAATTTCGCCAACCAAAAAAATGGTACAGCAACAGCCGCACCAGACGAAATAATCAAATCCGGTCGTTCACGCCTTAAAATACGAATTGCAAGAAAAAAATTTCGAATTAAATTAATAAAATTACGGTTCGTAGGATAATATGCTTTATACCAATTTTCGTTTTTCAATAAGTACTGGGCATCTTCTTTTTCAAAGGTCACCCAAAACCTTTCATTTTTTTCCCACATCGGACTTAGCTTCATTAAATGTGCTAAATGTCCACCACTTGATCCAACTAATGCAATTTTCATATCTCTCCTTTAATACGCACCGGAATCATCCGCCAAAAACATTTGAATTACCGTCGCAAATAATATCTTTATATCCATAATAAGCGATTTGTTTTCAACGTATTTCAAATCCAGCGCAATCATCTGATCATAATTCAGGTTACTTCTACCACTAACTTGCCATAATCCCGTTAGTCCAGGCCACGCTTTCAAACGTTCTTTTTCAGAATCTCCGTATGCCAACACTTCTTCAGGCAACGCTGGTCGTGGTCCAACCAAGCTCATGTCTCCTTTTAGAACGTTTACGAATTGGGGAATTTCATCCAAAGAATGCTTCCTAATGAACACTCCCACCTTTGTAACTCGTGGGTCATTTTTGACTTTGAATATTGGCCCTTCTGTTTCGTTCAAATCTTCCAATTCACTCTTCATACTGTGTGCGCCGACAACCATAGAACGGAATTTCCACATTACAAAGGGTCTACCTTTATAGCCAATCCGTTCTTGTGAATAAAATGTAGGTCCACCATCTTCAAACTTTATAGCTGCGATAATCGCCAAACTTATTGGTGCAAAAATTATTAAAGCGACCAGACTTCCGAGGATATCCATCATTCGCTTTGCAGCACCATACAAGACGAGTTTCATCAAAACACTCCCATACTTACTCAAGTGATTGCCATCACTTTTTTGCATCTACTCCGTAACCATAACCATAACCATACCCATACCCAGCCGCATCACGCTTTGTACGAATACGTTCAACAACACCTAGAATTTCTTTATTACTTAGTCGAAGTGTTTCAACAGTACGTTGCAAGTTTGCTTTTAACGTCTTACCAAACGTAGTCACCAATATAGTACCATCAATAATTGGCATAAGTACTTGAGCGTCAGTAACGGCCATCACTGGTGGCACATCGAATACAACCACATCGTAGTTATTTCTCATCCACTCAACAAGCGACCCCATACGAACCGAACTTAGTAATTCCGCAGGATTGGGTGGTACTGGTCCTGAAGTTAACACTTCCAGGTTTTCGACAAAAGTCTTCTGAACAATGTCTTTTGGTTGCACGTTACCTGCTAAAATCGTTGTTAAACCACGTGTGTTAATCAGATCAAAAGTCGAATGTGCAGTAGGGCGTCTTAAATCTGCATCAACATATAAGACATTCTTGCCAGCTTGTGCCCAAGTTACTGCTAAGTTCGAAGACACTGTAGTCTTACCATCCGATATTTCTGCAGATGTAATCATCACAACTTGCATTTTTTCCAACGTCGCGCCTGCAAATTCAATATTTGTTCGTAATGTGCGGAATTGTTCTGAGATAACATGCTTCGGCTCAACAAACGTCACTAACCGAGCTCCATTATCTTGTGTTTCAGTGTCTTCCGTATGCTTTTGCTTAAAAAAATTAAAACCCATCTTTTTATCTCCCGTTAAATTCGTTGACTAAAACGTTCAGTCCGTGATTCTCCAGATTTATTACTTTTGTTGTTTTCTGCGACCACATCTTTTAAATCTCTAATGCGCTCAATGTAGTTAATCACTCCCAGGTTGGTTAGACCCAAATCGTTTGTTAAGAACTCCACGTTTTTTACTGTGCGATCACTAATTTCCTTGACGAATCCCCATGAGAATCCAGCAAGCACACCAGCCATTAGTCCAGCAAGTGTTATCAACTTAACATTCGGATCAACCGGCTTTTTATTTTCAATTGCCTTTGAGACAATTGAAACATTTGAAACCGACATGATGTTAGTGATTTTAGTTTTAAATACTTCAGCAATTGAATTTGCGATATCAGCAGACATTTTTGCGTCATTTGACTTTACGTCAACCGTAAATACCTGAGAATTATTTTGGCTAGAAATAGAAATCATATTAGCAAGCTTATTAGAAGAGAGATTTTCGTTCGCATATTTTGCAGGCTTCAACTTGTACTTTGCAGGTTGCGCAGGCTCAACTTGTACCTTTTCTCCCAACTCATTGATTTCATACTTCGCAGGTTGCGCAGGCTCAACTTGTACCTTTTGCGCTTTTGTCAAATCTTGAACTACCGCTTTTAATATAATTGGGCGCGTAATGATATCCTTGTACGTATTAATGATTTGAATATCAGCTTGCTGATCTCCAAGTTGTATTCCCTGCTGAGTGGCATCTTCCTTACGATTAACGAGTAATGCCGCCGACGAACTGTATTGTGGATGAATCACAAATTTGGACACACCAAAAGCAACACCGCCAGCAATCACGCCAAACGCCAGCATAGACGTCCAGTTACGACGAACAATCAACCATAGTCGACCAAGATCAATTACGTTATCCATATAAATAAACCCACCTATTCTAAATCCTTGAATTTACAATTCAAGTGCAACACTAAGCTAAATAGGCGCTGATGTCAAGATTATGGACAGGTTTTTTCGGCACCGAGAGGTGCCGGACTCCGAAAATTTTTCAAAACCCGGATTTCAGCTTAAAAAGGCGTCATTTCTCGGTGTTTTTGTAGGTAGAACAG
>NZ_PVSN01000060.1 GCF_004766315.1 Weissella confusa
ACGGTTCCAGTTAAAGCATCGGTCATGATAAGCGGATGGTAACCGACGTTCAAGTAGTGATAATTAAAACCAATTTTTTCTTGATGACCAAAGGTCTCAAAGTAGGTTGAATCCAAATCTAGCACCAGTTCAGTATTGGCTGATCTTTCATCAATTAAAGAGACAATACGACGATTTAATTCTTGTAGCTCATCAATGTCTTCGTTCGTGAGATGTGATAGAAATCTGGAAATAGTTGGTTGAGATGCCATGTTTTGCGCATAAACAAGTCGATGTTCGATATCTTGGGTCAAGTAATCTGCAACGTCGTCGTTGCGATAACCTTCGATAACTTGAATGAGCATTTGCAATAACAATTCTACCTTAGCATAGCGTGGATTTTTGCGATTATCGTTGAATTCAACGTTATTAAAGAGCCTGGAAATTACAGGCGAATTCAGAAAAATACTAAGCAGCACGTTGCCACCATCCGAGGTAATTGGTGCCCCATTGTCTGAAACTGCAACTAAATGGTTGCTAGGTAATACTTTTTGAGTCATAATTTTAGACGCTCCAATTTTTGAGTATTTGGTTTGTTTTCCACTAACAAAATATCATAAAAAAGAGCTCCTATGGTTTTCACCCAACGGGTGAAAGCGCAAAACCCGCTGAAACGGTATTAACTTGCTGTTTCAGCGGTTTTTTGTTTGTCTTGATGAATAATCCGGGTTTAAGTCTGAAAATCGACTGAACATTGCGTTGATATAATCCAATCGCTTAATCATTAGCAATGGATGCTGATCTTTAATCGCATCCCTGGTTCGCAAGTATAAATGCAAATATTCTTGGCCTTTGTAGTCGATTGTTTCACTCACCCGTGTATTGTCGTCAGCCAG
This sequence comes from Weissella confusa, assembly GCF_004766315.1. Taxonomy (GTDB): domain Bacteria; phylum Bacillota; class Bacilli; order Lactobacillales; family Lactobacillaceae; genus Weissella; species Weissella confusa_A. The sequence goes on from NZ_PVSN01000060.1 coordinate 876, forward strand.
ATAAGGTCGTCCAACAATATCTCGGGCAACTTGGTGGTCAGTCGTAAAAATCGGTTGGACGTACAACGCTGTTTCAAACAGTGGTGATAATGTCTCAATTATCTTCATACGGTCTGCCGGTTTCGTGAAATAAGTTAATTGGTTCAGTCCCTGAATAAGTTCTTCGTTAAGCACATCCTGATTCACATAAAATAAATCAGCATTATCATCACCAACGTCACCTAATTTGTTATCAGATGCCTTTTCGTCAAACGACATACGATAAATATCATCCTTCACCGCGATCATACGAACCAAGGCACGTTCCTTTTCATAAACACGGACCTTTGCTCGTTGACGGTTAGTGGCACTGACGGGGATGATTCGGCCAATAATAATCGCCAATAAAATCAAAATCGCGGTTGGCAACAATCCACGGCGACCAAGCACTGGAACTGCAGCTAGCGCCAAAATAACCAAGATAATAACGGCAACGAAATTCCAAGTTTGGCTAGCATACCGATCAATTCGTCGGTCGTTCTTCGTCCGCATCGTCTCTAGGGTTTCATGTAGCCGATTAAGTTCATTTAAGCGTAGCTCAATCGCGACAACACCAACTGGCGCTACTACCTGTTCTGGCGCTTGAATGGGCAAATCATCCGCAACCGTCCCCGTAACGGCGCCAATATCACGTCCATCTAATTCATCCAATAATAATGGCTTAGGTAACGTCACATCATCCGTACCCGGATTCAGAATAATCCCATCAATACGTTCATCAGTTGCTAACCGGTTCAACAAATACGGCACTTGTACCTGCATCGTATCCGGCTCACGTTGGCCGGCTCGGCTCTTAGCTAAATCAGTATAGGTGACTAGATACGTGCGTTCATCACGGACCGTATAGCTTAATTTCGATTGGACATCTGGTTCGCCAACGACATAACTGTAGCCGGATACTGATGTGTGGCGCATTTTCGCATCAACTAATACCGGTACCAACAACGTCACGTCGGCCAGCGCACGGGCTAGCACGCGCAAATCGCGCACCTGCCCACGGACTGTTTGTTGCTTGAGATACTGCTTAATTTTGTGATTTAATTCTCGATTCGTCTGGTTAATATTTAAAAAGACGCGTTCCATACTGCTCCCTCTTTTGTCATCTCTTCATTTCATAATAGGACGATTACAAAAATGGCGCTTCGTTTTGGTTTTGGAACTTATACCACAAATGAAAAAGCCAGCGTGGTATTTCACGCCGGCTTGTTATTACTTAATATTCACACGATATGCACGGTAAACATATCCCTTGTTTTGTAGGTTTGATAGTTCAACATCAAAGACCACCTCATTATCCGCTGTCACTTCAACGATGTTCGAGGCATCCCCATTCTTTTCATTCAAGTAACCAAAGTCAATCAAGTAATTACCGTTTGACAACAATGCCGTTGACCCAATGCGGTCGGTGTAGTTGGCTGTCCCACGTGACTTACCGTAAGCCCACGTTTCCTTGGCCGTCATCGTCTTCGTGTCAATTTCCAACTGCATGCCTTGTGAGTACTTGCCTGATGTCTTCTTATCACCATTCGTCACTGCGATGTTGTTGTCGTACAACGTGATGGTTTCCTTGCTACCGTTGTGGCTGCCAAGGACGACAGTCGCATCGTGTTGACCACCGTTGATTGACGTGCCATCTGCATATGTCAAAACATACTTCTGCCATTTCTTTGGCCATGATGACTTGGCCTTGCTTGATAGAATCCAAATTGGCTTCATTGTCTTGAAATCAAACTTCATCACCAAATCTTGGTTACGGGCAGAAATGACGATGCTATCATCACTTTCATCATAATCGATCGAATTTTGGTGCAACCAATCGATACCACCATCAGCACGCTTGGTTGACGTGTACTTGGTGTACATTTCAGCTGGGAAGATTTTCTTGAAGTCGATAACGCGCTTGATTTCGGCAGTCTGGCGATCAATCACAATCATCGTATCTTCAATGTACTTTGACCCATCAGAAACAGTTGCCAACAAATCACCATTCGGCAGCTCAATCACGTCGTGGTGAATTGCTGTCGTCTCGCCTTCTGACTTGTTTTTCATCGTTGCATTATCTGACCCAGATGTCTTGTTGCTAAAGTGGTACGTCTTATAAATGCGTCCCATGTAGTCAGTTTCAATCAAGTCGTTATAGACCAGCGCGCTGTTGTTTTGCTTGCGCATCATCAACAGGTGACCATTCTTGAGCGTCTTGAAAATGTGCTCATTGTACGTCGTTGAATACCAACGAATATCACCCGATGCGTCAATGGCAAACGGCTCCTTCGTTGTACGGGCCATAACTGTCAAACTGTTATCACCAAGCGACATTTTGTCAGTATCAGATTTCTTCACGTCAATCTTGATGTTCGACATCGACTTTGGTAGCGCCTTGGTCTGCAACGTAATCGTCTTTTCGTCCGTGTGCCCATCTGCATACTTAATGGTAAACGTGACCTTATTGGCTGTATCGGCGTACAGGCCAACGACCGGAATCTTGTGAGTGGTCGTCTCGCCGTCCACGTCATTTGAAATTGTTGTTGCCTTTGTCTTACCGGCAACCAAGTAACTGACCGTTGCCTTTTGGTCGGTTTGGAAGATGACTAACGCGGTTAGTGGGGATTTGCCATAAGGATTCACCTTGGTGTACATATTATCCACTGTATATTGCGAATCCTGCATTGCCGATGCGTACGTCTTATTAGCAGCCTTTTGATCATTCGTAAACTTATTCGATAACTTTAGACCTAAGTTCTGCTTGATTTCTGCTGTCGTTAAAAGCGTGGGATGGCTTGCCTTGTAGGCATGGTAACCAGCCGTCGCCAGCCCTGCTACAACTACAACTGCCAACGTGCTGGTCATAATCTTATGTCGTTTAATAAATGAAAGCATAACTAACCACTGTATGTGATTTTATGAGCGACATAACTATATCGATTGCAACTTAATTCGGACTTAATGAAAAAACGATACCCGTTAAGGTACCGTTCTAAATCATCTATTATGCCAAGGCACCCAATGGATCCCATGGTGCCAATTCGTATGGCGTTGTGTTCTCGTAAATATCACGCAACTCGGCTGGCAAGTGCTCCTTCTTGATGACAACTTGGTACGTGAATTCGTCGAACCATTCATCTGACATCGTGAAGTACCCCTTGTGGCCGTTCTTGTCGCCCCATGAGTTTTCAACCTTCCACTTCGTTGGCTTACCATCAACCAAATCGACACCTGTCAAAACCATGGCGTGGGTCATCAATGAATCACCGAACTCCAAGCGTTCAGCCTTTGTCATGCTGAAATCAACATCAAACAAATCATCTTCGTTGTACAACTTGGTATCCATCAAACCAGCCGTGCGGTCCAACTTAGGCCCCATGTCGACACCGAACCAAACGTTTTCGCCGGCCAACAATTGCTTTACTGCCAAATCCTTGAACGTTGCCAAATCTAAGTTCAAGTGCTTCACTTCGCGTCCGCCGACCACTGAGCCAAGCATCTTCACACCATATGTTTGGTTGAATGGCTTATCGGCTGTTGGGGCGTTGATGATTGAAACGTATTCACTCAAATCCCAACCAATATACTTTGCATAGAAATCCTTTGGTGAAATGTTGGCATCACTGTGGAAGTTGTTGTCCTTGTCACGGTATGAGAAGTTGAACGTTACTGGTGGCTCACCGAACGTCAATGACAAGATGTGGTAGTTCTCACGACCGAATTGGGAAACTTGTTGTTCGATTTGCTCTTCAGTTGCATGCTCCGTCACCATGCGACGCAACGTGATGGCGTCCCTGCGCAACTTCGCATTGTACAAACGGTTGAAGTCCGCTGAGTGTGATGATGCTTGTGATTCTGGGTAAGCTGATTGTGGTACGATACCGTACTTTTCAATCAAGCCAACCATCATATCCCATTGCCCACCATCTTGCTGTGGCATTTGTAACAGGAAGGCAACTTCACGATCAGTCTTTGGTTGCTCAGCCGTAGCCACGATGTTGTTGTAGAAGTAGTTCGCCTTCTCCAACTTGTCCCAGAAGAACGTGTAGCTTTGTGACAACTCGAAGTCCCCAGGCAAACCGTACAACGCCTTCATGTCGTGACGCATCGTGTTCAATGCGGCGAACATCCAGCAACGACCAGATTGTAATTGGTTCGCAACTGGTGAACTTTCTAGGTCAACGCTAAACACGGGCGTCAATTCACCGGCACGACGGTTATCGCGCGCTGCTTGCAAAATACCGTTCGTCGTTACCGCGTTGCGTAGGGCGTCAGCCTTTGGACTAACCGCCACGGCTTCTTTGAAATACGCCAATTGTTCTTGTGTGATTTCACTCATATCATTTTCACCTTTTTCTAATTTAAGTCTAGTGTAGCCTTTTAGATAGCGGTTTACAATGGTAAAAAATAAGCGCATCGGTCACTACCAACACGCTTATAAATTGATATGTTAGATGCCCCCAAAGAACAAGCGCTCGAGCCAACCTGAACGTCGCGGTTCGGCAATTTTGTAAATTGATACATCTTCCCCTCGACGCCGACGTAGCCAAATTTCGAATTCGTTCATCTCGTCACTAGGTTGCGGATCCTTCGTAAAGATATCATTATAAAATTCTTGATGTCTTTCCTCACGTGTATCCCAAAAGCCACGCTTCTTTCGCTTAAACATTATCCCTAGTGTCCTCCATAAAACCAGCGGTCAAACCAACTCCTTCGAAGAGGACGCGCCATTTTATAGATGGATACATCCTCACCCCGTCCCCTTCGAACCCAAAACTCATACTCACTCATAGTGTCACCTGGCTTTGGATTGTCTGTCAGAAAATCCCTTGCTTTGAGTGTTTCATCGTCATACTTCTTAAATTTAAACACGGAAATTTCTTTCCTCATAATCTTCCGGAATTCTGTTAGATGCCTCCGAAGAACAGACGCTCCAACCACCCTTTACGTCGGGGCTCTGCGATTTTGTAAATCGATACATCTTCTCCCCGACGGCGACGTAGCCAAAGTTCATACTCGTTCATTTCGTCACCTGGCTGCGGATCCTGCGTGAAAATCATGTCTTGAAACTCACGATGGCGTTCTTCGTGAGTTTCCCACAGTCCGCGCTTCTTTCGCTTAAACATTCCTTTTCCCCCTATGTTTCAACTCGTCCACAAAGATTTGCCCAAGTTGTTTATTTGCTTCTAATTCTTCCACCGTTAAGGTTATCAGCCAAATATTCACGTCGTTTTGATGTGTGTTATTCAAACCTTCGTAAAATCCATACATTTGAAGATGCCTAGGTCCAATTTGCTGAGCCAAATTTCTGTAACAAACATCATTATGAATCACAAATTTCGTAAAACTCAGCAACTGATCTATAACCGTAACGTCAGAAATGGTTAATTTAATATCAGCCTGATCAGAAATAAAGTAATCATCCTCATGAAGTTCTGCAAATTCGACGTATATCTTCAAAAACATTCTTTCCGCGCGTTCTGTGCGTTCGGTCATGCGATCCGCATAGTTAACCAAAAACACTGTTAACCCCGTCAAAACAGTTACAACCACGCCTGGATTGTCTGCATAGAAATCATCCAGCTTATAAATCAACTCCCATGAATATGGCCAATGAATCAAGAACGTTGGATAGAAGAATCCCCCAACTATCAATATCCCCACAAATAGATGTTTTGTTCGCCTACTAGCTAACTGTCGTAACACCAGCCGTGGCCCTCGAAAAAGTCGCATTTTTTCACCTCCAATAATAAAGAGGTGAAAAAACGTGATTTGTCCAAAAAAACATTTCATTGCCTAAAATTATTCTACACCAAATAAAAATTACACGCCATAAAATCTTTTGTCGAATTTCAGGTAGCAAAAAACGCCGAATCATTTCGACTCGGCGTTTCGTTTTAATTCAAATCATCTTCAACAGCCATATACGTTACAACGCCATGGTAGCTGCCAGCTTTAGGACCGTGGTCCAGCGTTGCTGTCATATTCCCCACCGTGTCAGAACTTGTTGTTTGGTAGTAGGCGCTATCGTTACCATTCACCAAATCATCAGGATCATATGTTTTAGTTGCATCGGAATCAGAAACAGTCGCCACTGTCGTTCCGTATTCCATCGCAGCAACTACCCCACCATCTGGATTTGTACCGCTATATACCTCGTGACCATTAACTTTCATACTCTTAAACGTCAACGGTTGTCCCGTTTTTGTACCGTTCACGTAGCGATACATTTGGGAAACGGCCATCCTAATTGAAAAGCTACTGCCACTCATATTCGTATATTCGAAGGAACCGTTATTCGCTACGCCATCTCGATCCGGCGTCAACACAACTTGATTATTCTTCGGAATAGTTAACACCTTAGATGAAAAATTAGACACACTTACCAGTCGAAGACCGTTCGCAAGTAGTCCTGCGTCACTGGTAGTCAACTCACCAGCTGACTTACCAGACCCATCTGAATTCAAATTTGGCAATCCAGTCTCCTCATCGATGGCTTGCGAGGGGCTAACGTAGGTCGTATCGGTTACTCGCTGAACCAATACTTTTATCTTCGGGTCAGTTTCAGCGTTAAACTTTAGCACTTGCTTTGGATTTACAATTTTGTACTTATCTGGTGCGACAATCGTAGGTAAAAATTCACCAACTGTAGTCGTTGTGTTAGGCATCTGTGCACCAAATTGCTGCGTTCCGATCAATTGACCGGCTTTATCAACAAAATCAAACTCACCAGTGACAGCGCCTTGAGTCAAACCGATTGCAACCGCGCCATACGCCGGTCCATTCATCGTTTGTGCAATCAAAGAATTTGGATACTTCCCAATATCCGTGGTTGCGAATGTGTTGTTTGTGACATTGTCGTAATTATCAAGCGAGACGCCATACTTATACAATATCATATCGCCGACTTTTGTACCGACTGAATCAATGCTAGTTGGTTGATCAGACACGATAACACCATAATTTTGTGTCGCCGAGATGGTGTACTGTCGCACGTACACATACAATGACTTCGGAATTGCATCAGCGTTTGTCACTGCTCTTATGCTAGATTTACGGACAGATTTTTCTCTGCCCTGTAAACTAATAGCAGAGGAGCATTTTTTATATGATTCGATATTCACCAGAATTTAAGCAGTCTCTTGTCGAGATGCACAACCAAGG
>NZ_PVSN01000059.1 GCF_004766315.1 Weissella confusa
CCAACACAGCGGGCAATCTCACGAGAGATTGTCGAAGCGCTTCTACCAATTTCTTTTGCAATGCTACGCATTGACAACCCTTCTCTGAGTAAAACTTCTATACGTCCGCGATCAAATGCGGTAAGCTGATGATAATGACTCATAATGTTTCCTCGCGTTCTGTATGTTCTAGACAAACTACATTTTACGCTGGTTCATTATGAGTCAGTTTTTATTTAGCTTAGTGTTGCACTTGAATTGTAAATTCAAGCATAAAGAAAACCCCGAAAGTTAAAGTAACTTTCGGGGTACACCACATCAATGAATAACGGTGTTTTTTGTTTGACGCCAAGATGTCACTCAATAGCGTACAGCATCTCAGGCTGCCAAATATCAGCTAGTGTCTGCCCTGGCATGTATTCATAGGCCTCAAATTCTTCAAGCGTATTAAACGTTAGCTCCAAAAAGGGGTTCCTATCAGTTGTCTCATTAGCCCATAACCACCAGTTGTCGCTATCATCTTGCGCTCGTTCAAAGCTAAATATTGTACCACCAACCAAAACACGTATCGTCATTCCAATACGCAGACACTTAATGATCGCTGAATATGAGCAATCATCATCCGCTGGTAGGTCACCTATTTCTTCAATCAAGCTCATGTCTCATCTCCCTGTTCTACCCTCAAATCATAAATCCTATCAAATGCATCAGGGGATTTGTAGCAGTATTCATTGCGCTCTTTTTTATCTAATCTAAGAATATCAGCACACATAACCAGGCGCCAGTGTCGTTATTTATCATCACATCACCAACATACCCAAAAACGCATGATACCAAGTAGCTACTCGATGTCATGCGTTTTCTTTTTGGTTTTATAAAGCTGCCATCATTTCGCGCAACATTGATTGGCGGTAAATTGGGCGGTTGTTGAACTTGCGACGTTCTACTTCCACTTCCTTCTCGGCACGATCAGATGCTGCCTTGGCGATTGCTTGCGTTTCAGTTGGGCCAACCTCACCTTGGGCTTGTTGCATTTGCGTGAACAACGCAATAAAGGCGTAGTAAGCACCCAAGAACCAACCATTGAAGTATGGCATTACGACGTTAGCTTGACCAATCTTGTCGTGATTGTGGTGCGTAATCTCGTGATACTCTTCAGACAACATGCTCTTAATTTGCGCATACAAATCAGAACTGTTCTTGCGAGCCACCTTATCCAATGTGCCGAAGTTATCCAACGCAAACTTCTCAGAACGGTCTACCCATTCTGCCGTTTGCTCTTCTGGGTTGATATTCTCTACTTCAGCGAACACTTCCAAGTGCGCATCCACGTAACCACGCTTCATGCCGGCCAACAAAACTGGCTTCAAGATGTCATCAACCTTTGCCAAGTTCAAGTTGTCATTCAACTTAGCAACCGCTTGTTCAAACTCTTCTTCAATCATCTTGCTGTCTCCCAAAACTTAAAAATCATGTACCCAACTATACCATAAATAAAAACGCTGCTACGAACAAACGTAACAGCGTTTCTTGTTATTCATGGTTTGGCGGTTCGCCTCTCCAGGCGATCGCGATTATATGAGATAGGTGTGTGAGTATTATATTGCGAGAGATGCCAAACCACACGCCAAACTTACTATTCATAAGTTCGTGATAACTGTATTTTAGACTAAAACCATCCCATTTTCAATGTAATGGTTTTAACAAGTGTTCTACTAGTGGAACACAATTCCTCCGTCGACAACCAACGTTTGACCCGTCATGTAGTTTGAGTCCTTACCAGCCAAGAAGGCAACCGCTGAAGCGACTTCTTCTGGTTCTGACAAGCGACCCAAAGCGATACCATCAGAGAATTGTGCCATCCCCCAATCGTCATCCTTACCTGCGTTTTGACCAACTTCGTGGGCAATATCAAACATCATTGGCGTCTTAACGATTCCAGGTGCAAAGGCGTTAACCGTGATACCCAATGGTGCCAATTCCTTGGCCGTCGTTTGCGTAATACCACGGATAGCAAACTTTGATGCACCGTAAACCGTCAAATCTGGATTTCCTTCCACACCAGCTTGTGATGTGGCGTTAATAATCTTACCCCCGTGACCAGCCTTCTTAAAGGCTTCCACCGCAGCTTGCGTTCCCCACACTGTACCGTTGATATTTGTATCAAACGTCCAGCGCATTGTCTCTTCGTCAACTTCCATGATTGGCGTTGTTGGTGCAACACCGGCGTTGTTGATCACAACTGTTAAGTCCCCAAAATAATCAACTGTCTTTTGTACACCAGCAAATACGTCATCGCGCTTTGCTACATCCGCAGCGACTGCCAAAGCAGCGTCTGGGTGAACAGCGTTAATCTCATTCGCAACGCGTTCTACCTTCGACAAGGTGCGACCCACTACCGCAACCTTGAAACCATCGTCTGCCAAACGCTTAGCAATCGCCTCACCGATTCCTTGTCCTGCTCCCGTGATAAATGCAACATCAGCCATGATATTTACCTCTCAATTAGTTTCTATATTATTATCTCTTGCTCACTTATACACAAATTAGTTTACTTCTTTTTTAGAAGTTTGTAAATGTGATTTAATTCACATTTAGTTCTATGAGTGAAACAAAAAAACGAGACGACCGTTATTTGGTCATCTCGTCCTTGTCATAAATTATTGAGCTGTGTATCCACCGTCGATAACGAACTCTGCACCAGTGGCGAACTTTGATTCGTCTGATGCCAAGTATACGCAGATCCAAGCGATGTCATCTGGCTCACCCATGCGTCCCATTGGCGTCTTCAAACGTTGCGTAACGTATGGTGCAACTGAGTCACCCTCACCTGATCCATCAGTCATTGGCGTTGCGATGTACCCAGGGTGCACTGTGTTAACACGAATGTTCAAGTCGTTTTGTGCTGCATAGACAGCGGCTGACTTTGAGAACAAACGAACAGCACCCTTTGATGCGTTGTATGAAGCTGTCATCGTATCACCAACCAAGCCAAGTATTGATGACATGTTGATGATTGATCCACCACCATGCTCCTTCATGGCACGGAAGCCGTATTGCGTCCCCAAGTACATACCGTCAGCGTTGATGCTCATCAACTTGCGGTAAGCTTCAAACGTGTCGTGCTCAATATCATTCGTTGCACCAATTCCGGCGTTGTTTACCAACACATTTAGTGGTCCAAATGCTTCTTCAGTATAAGCAATCAAATCCTTCCAACCTTGCTCATCAGCTGAATCATGTTGTTGGAAACGAATCACATCATCCCCACCAAGCTCAGCAGCCGTTGCTTCACCGACGTTTGCACGACGTCCTGTGATAACAACCTTTGCGCCTTCATCAATAAAGCGTTGTGCGATAGCCTTTCCCAAACCAGTTGTTCCACCAGTAACGATAGCAACCTTGCCCTTCAAACGATCTACCATGATAAGTAATACCTCACTATTATTTTTTCTTTGATTACTTAGGATGGTACGTATCAAATATGAATATTTTTAACATGAGCACTTGGATTCGGAATTGTTCGATTTTAGGTCATAATTACCAGTTAAATGACATCCACCACACTCAATAATTCCAGCAACGCGGTAGCTACTTCGCCACCCTTGTTCCCCGCTTTTCCACCAGCACGGTGTTGGGCTTGTTCCAAAGTATCAGCCGTCAACACACCGAACACGGTCGGTACGCCAGTTTTCAAACCAACTTGCGCAATCCCAGACATTGACCCATTAATCACTAAATCATAGTGGTCAGTCTCGCCACGAATCACTGCACCCAAAGTAACAATGCCATCATGCTTTTGCGTCAAGGCAACCTTTTCAGCTACCAATGGTATTTCAAAGGCACCTGGCACGTAATAGACATCAATATTAGTCTCTACGACGCCATGCATCATTAAAGCTTCCTTTGCCCCGGCTAACAAAGCATCCGTAATCAACGTATTAAAACGACTCATCACAATTGCAATATGACGTCGCTCATGGTTGGTCAATGTTCCCGCATAAATTGTCATGTTATTCCCCTTTTAAATCATGTGCGCAAACTTGTCGCGCTTTGTGTCCATGTACCCTTGATTCACGTTATTCACACCCGTAATGAGTGGTACCCGTTCGACAACTTCAATGCCGTGGGCCTCAAGTTGGGCAATCTTGGCTGGATTATTTGTCAATAAACGCACCTTATCGTATCCCGCGTCCTTTAAAATTTGGGCAGCATGCGCATAATCGCGTTCATCAGGTTGGTGGCCCAGGTGAACATTAGCCTGATACGTATCGTACCCATTTTCTTGCAACACGTAGGTACGGAGCTTTTCGGCTAGTCCGATGCCACGACCTTCTTGACGTAGATAAACCACTGCCCCACCTTGGGCATCAATTTGACGTAAGGCCTCGTGGAGCTGTGGCCCACACTCGCACCGGAATGACCCCAGCACTTCACCGGTCAGGCATTCCGAATGCAAGCGAACCAATGGTGCCGCTCCGTCAGCCGTGGCTTTTTCAACTAGCAAATCCGGTTCGCGATTGTCCGACAGATAATCCGTCACCGTAAACGTCCCATATGCACTCAGCAATTTAATGGTTGGGCCGACTGTGTAATCACGCGCCATCTGCACCTCGCGATACGCGATTAACTCCGCAATCGTTAATGTCACTAACCCTTCACGTTCAGCAATCTCATCCAACGCCGTTTCGCGCGCCATTTGGCCATCTTCTGCCAAAATCTCGATAATGTAAGCCACTGGTGGCACGCCCGCCAACTTCGCTAAATCAACCGCCGCTTCCGTGTGACCTGGTCGCGCCAGCACACCATCGGCTTCAGCGACTAATGGGAAAATATGCCCTGGTCGATCAAAATCAGTTGCACCTGCGGACAAATTCGCTAGTTCCCGAATGGTGAATGCGCGTTCCACAGCTGATACTCCCGTGGTATTCTCACGGTGATCAACGCTAACCGTAAACTTAGTGCCAAATTTTTCAGTATTATGCGCAACCATTTGGGTTAAAGACAACGCCTCTGCCCGTTCAGCGGCCATTGGTGCACACAACACACCGCGACCAATTCGCAACGCAGCATTTACGCTTGTCGTTGTCGCAAACGAAGCCAAGCCAACCAAGTCACCTTCGTGTTCACGTTGGCTGTCATCACTCAAAATGATCAGTTCACCACGCTTCAAGGCTTGTAGCGCTGTTTCAATACGTTCTCGAATTTCCTGGTTCATCTTATGCACGCTCCTTTGCTAAATACTTGGCCAGAATGTCGGTCTCTAAATTAACGTCATCCCCAACTTGCATATCCTGCAGCATCGTATTCGTCAATGTATGCGGAATCAGTCCGACTGTGAACGTCGTGGTTGTTGTTTCAATCACCGTCAGGCTCACACCGTTCATTGCAATCGAACCCTTCGGTACAATTTGTTGCATCAAGGCTTGGGTCTTTGGTTGCACCGTAAAGTAGACCGTTTCGTCAATCAGGTGTTCGTCGGTTACCCGCCCCGTTCCATCCACATGTCCCAATACAAAGTGACCATCAAACCGATCAGTGGCCAGTATGGCTTTCTCCAAATTGACGCGAGTATCAGCTTGATACTGACCGATTTTCGTTGTCATCACAGTTGACACCATCACATCAAACTCGCCTCCGTGGCAGTCTTCGTGGTAATCGTTAAGCACACCCCGTCAATCATGATGCTGTCGCCTAACTTGGCATCTGCGAAATAATCTGTTGGCGTCGTAACTGTCAGACGGCGTTCTCGTTCATGTCGTTTGGCAAGCTCAGTTATTTGCCCAACGGTTGATACAATTCCTGTAAACATTATTTTCTCTCCCGGTAATAAATATGATGCATCACGCTAGCGCTAATTGTTGGTACCTGAATACCAGCCACCCCCATTCCAAAGACCGTTGTGGTTTGGTAAATATCCAACTGTTGCCACAAATCCGTGGCTAGGAACGCCCGTAGCACAGCGCCACCGCCTTCAACTAGAACTGATTGCACACCGCGCTGGCCAAGGTCATTCAGCACCGACTGCAAACGCCCATCAAATAAAATGGCTTGTTCATTCGTCGCTGCAAACGCCTCTTTCATGGTGTAAATTAGTGTGCGGTCGTCGAAGAATTGGGATTCACTTTGTAGCCGTCCACGTCGGTCAAGAATCACACGTAATGGCTGGGGATGTGTTATCGATGTGTGGCGCACCGTCAAACTCGGCGTGTCCGTTAATGCTGTTTCACTACCAACAATAATCGCGCCAACTTCCGCGCGTTGTTCATGCGTTACAACATCCGTACTGGCATCCGTAATTTTCGTCGGTTTCCCAACAGCCTTGGTGATAAACCCAGCCGCGCGCAACTTGCGAATGCCTTGACCATGCACCAACGGGTTCGGATCACCTTGGCCAACGACAACACGCCTAATCTCAGCAGCCACAATCGCATCAGCGCACGCGCCAACTTTACCAACGTGAGCACACGGTTCGAGTGTGACGTACATCGTGGCGTCCCTTAAATCAGCCGGGTTATCCACCTGTTGCATGGCATCCACTTCTGCATGTGCTTGACCAAATTGGTGATGATAGCCTGTCGCTAACACCGCACCATTTTTGACAATCACTGCACCAACCCGCGGATTGGTCCAGGTCTCCTTTGGGGCAGCTTTTTCAGCTTCTGCCACCGCCACCTGCATCATTGTTAAATCATCCATATCTTCCCCTAACTACTCCGGGAATAAAAAAACCGGCATGATGGTGACCATCATACCGGAGCGTAGTTATTGTTTGAGGTATCGCAAAAAAGCGTACTAGGTCACCGAAAAAAGTGCGCACTAATACAAAAATTGATATCTTCTCCCATCCAGACTTTACTGTCGGTTGCAGATTCACACTGCATCAACCACATCGCTAAACCAGCTTTGCGGGTCACGGACTGAGGCATACGCCATCACCGTCGGTCGGGAATTTCACCCTGCCCCGAAGATTTATTCATGATTTATTTAACAAGGACAGTCTAACGTTACGCAGATGGATTTGTAAATCTCGATTATTTAACAAACCGGCAAAAAATAAAACATCTCAGTATTGCACTGAGATGTTTCGTTCTAGTACTTATTGTATTTTTGCACATGGAAAGTCCCAATGATAATCAAGACAAATGAAATAACCGCAACGGCTACTATTTCATGCATGTAAGTTTCTAAGCCACTCTTATCAGACAAAATCATGTACTTAATTGGCACATAATAGTTGACTGCCAATGCGAGAGATAACAACCTTTGCCAGGCTGGCCGATGGATATTGATTCGTGGCGCATTTTTAAACAAATGTTTCTTGCGGTAATTGTTGATATCAATTGCGTATAGCGCGTAGAAACCCGCTGCGCCGAGTAAGTAATATGACACCTGTTGACCTGGATGATAGGCATTAGCGTACATTAGCCATGCATCAATGGCAAAGGCCACTAACATCAGCAATGAATACCCAAACCAATCAACGTCAACCTTTGCCATCCCAGCAATTCGCTTGGGCTTTTTCGATGAATTCCCCGTTTGATTCTTATTAGTGACCGTTGGGCGTGTTGGTCTTGGTGTGGTAACCTGTGGCTTTTTGTTCACCAATTTTTGTGCCACCGGTTCTTCGCCTACCATCAGATAGGTTGTTGGCACCTTACGCAGATATTCAGTTTCCAAGTACAGCTTATTGAATTCAGTGCGCTTAATGGCAATTCTATTTATCGACATATCGAAAACGATACCTTTTAACCCGGATTATTCATGCACTAAATTTTTAACCACAGCTAAATCAGTAAAATACGATAAATCACCTTGAAACTGCCAGTACCTTGGCACGGTTTCAGGGTGTTTTTTTCGATTGGGCGTTTTTTGAG
>NZ_PVSN01000027.1 GCF_004766315.1 Weissella confusa
CCAACACAGCGGGCAATCTCACGAGAGATTGTCGAAGCGCTTCTACCAATTTCTTTTGCAATGCTACGCATTGACAACCCTTCTCTGAGTAAAACTTCTATACGTCCGCGATCAAATGCGGTAAGCTGATGATAATGACTCATAATGTTTCCTCGCGTTCTGTATGTTCTAGACAAACTACATTTTACGCTGGTTCATTATGAGTCAGTTTTTATTTAGCTTAGTGTTGCACTTGAATTGTAAATTCAAGTACACAAAATTTGGAGGTTCTCATGTCACACTTTTCAGCCACAAATAAGTTCGTTCCGATGGGATTGACGTTTGATGACGTTCAATTGGTAAACAACACCACTAACGGATTATCACAAAGCGATATTTCTTTGGCAACGACACTAACACCAACTTTGCACCTCAACATTCCAATGTTGTCAGCTGCAATGGATACGGTAACCGAAGCCCGTTTGGCAACGCAATTGGCTTTGCTTGGTGGTATGGGTGTGGTTCACAAGAACATGTTGATTGCCGACCAAGCGGCCGAAGTTGCTAAGGTTAAGGCCGCAACGATTGATGCAGCCCGCTACCCACAAGCAGCGGTTGATTATAACGGTCGTTTGTTGGTAGCTGGTGCAGTCGGTGTGACATCAGATACAGTAACGCGTGTTGGTGCTTTGGTTGATGCCGGGGTTGATGCCATCGTGCTTGATTCGGCTCACGGTCACTCAGAAGGTGTATTGCGTAAGGTTAGCGAAGTACGTGCTGCCTTCCCAGAGTTGAACATCATTGCTGGGAATATTGCGACGAAGGCTGGCGCTGCTGCTTTGTACGATGCGGGTGCCGACGTGGTTAAGGTTGGTATCGGACCTGGTTCAATTTGCACGACGCGTGTTGTGGCTGGTGTGGGTGTCCCACAAATTTCAGCCATTGCCGATGCAGCTGAAGTTGCCAAGCAATATGGCAAGGCGATTATTGCTGACGGTGGCATCAAGGATGCTGGTGATGTTGTGAAGGCTTTGGCGTCTGGTGGTAACGCGGTAATGCTTGGTTCAATGCTTGCCGGTACATTGGAAGCGCCTGGGGAAGTCTTTACTGATGAACAAACAGGTCACCAATACAAGTCATACCGAGGCATGGGTTCAATTGCTGCGATGGAAAACGGTTCAAAGGATCGTTACTTCCAAGGTGAAGTTAATGAAGCCAACAAGATGGTGCCAGGGGGAATCGAAGCACGTACAGCGTACAAGGGTGCGTTGACGGATGTCTTGAACAACGTGTTGGTTGGCGTTCGACGTGGCATGGTAAATGCTGGTGCAACAACGATTGATGAAATGGTCAACCAAGGACACTTGGCTAATATGAAGGAAGCAGTTGATTACACGCGCTTGCCACAAGTACCACGCATCATTGTCGCACAAGCCTAGGGGGAGAGTTTAAACATGATGGAAACAGAAGTAGCTGGATTGAGTTTGGATCAAGTGTTGTTGGTGCCAAGTGAATCAAATGTTTTGCCAAACGCCGTGTCGTTGGCGACGAATTTATCAGCTGATGTGCAAGAGGCTTTGCCGGTGATTGGGGCGCCAACAATGACTGGTTTGGGGATGGCACAAGCATTCGCTGCAAACGGTGCACTGGCAGTCTTGCCAGTTGGGGGAACGCAATTACAAGATGTACAAGCGATGGTCGCTGATGATGAAGCGACACTTGTTGGGGTCGAAGTTTTAAATGAAGTTGATGCATTTGAGACGGCCGTTATGCTCCACGCAGCTGGTGCAAAGCTAATTGATTTCGTATTGGATGACAATCTTGACCAAGCAATCGACACATTGCGTTTGTTGGCGCAACAAGTACCACCATTGACGATTATGGCTGGACCGGTTGCTGATGCCGAGACAGCGCGTCGTTTGTTCGAAACGGGTATTGATTTGGTTAAGGTAGCCCCTTTGCCAGGCCAACCGGTTTATATGGTAACAACAACGATGGCGGTTGCTGAAGTTGCGAGCGAATTTGATGCCGGCGTTGTTTTGGGCGCTGGTATCCGCTACTCAGGTGACATCGTAAAGGCTTTGGCTGCTGGTGCAGTGGCCGTCATGGTCGACACTGATATTATCGGTGACACACCAGCCGATGATTTGTTCCAGATTGCTGGCGGTCTCCGTTCAGGCATGGGATACACTGGTTCAGCAACGATTGATGATTTGCGTCTTAACGCGCAATTTGTCCAAATTACAGCGGCTGGTTTGGCTGAAAGTCACCCACATGATGTGTAATTGACAAAGTCAGCACCAAACTACGCTAAGCAATAAAACAGTTAAACCGAAAGTGCGGCTTGCCGCACTTTTCTTGTATACATAGGGGTAATGAAATGACAGTAACAGCAGATTGGCATATCACGAATGCGAAAGTACTTGATATTTTTAATCAAAAATTTGTTGAGACGGATCTTTGGGTGACAGGTGACAAAATTGTTTTCTTGGGTACACCAGTTGCTGGTGTTGCCACGCAAACGTACGATGCACAAGGTCAGTACGTGATTCCAGGTTTGATTGACGCGCACATGCACGTTGAAAGTACGACTTTGGCGCCGACAACCTTGGCGAGCGTGTTTATGGAACATGGGATTACCCGTGCTTTCATTGATCCACATGAAATTGCGAGTGTGGCCGGTGCGCCAGCTATCCAATATATGTTGGATGAGGCCGGGCGTACGCCATTCCACTATCATGTGATGTTGCCATCATCAGTGCCGGCTACTAACTTTGAGCGTACTGGGGCAGCGCTGCATGCGGCTGACTTAAAGCCGTTTTACGATCATCCAGATGTTGGTGGCTTGGCTGAAGTAATGGATTACCCAGCAGTCGCTAATGCGGATCCAGATATGATGCAGAAAATCGCCGATGCGTTGGCTGCTCATAAAACGGTTGATGGACACGGTGCTGGGCTAACACCTGAACAAATTGCGGATTACCGTAATGTGGGCATTGATACTGATCACGAAGCGGTGAATGCACAAGAAGCTGCTGAACGAGCAGCGCTAGGCATGCACATTTTGATTCGCGAAGGAACGGTTGAACAAGATGAATTGGCAATCTTGCCAGCTATTAATGCGCAAAATCAACGACAATTCTCATTTGCAACTGACGATAAGACAGCGGTGGATATTGCAGAAAATGGTGGGGTTGATCACAGCGTACGGGTTGCGATGAACGCGGGGATGGCACCTGAACTGGCGTTGACAATGGCAACGTTGAACGCGGCCGAAGCACATCACCTTACTAATGTTTGTGCATTGACGGCTGGATATGTGGCCGACTTGGTTGTGGTTGAGGACCTAAAGACGTTGGAGCCAACGCGTACAATGGTCAGCGGTGAATGGATTGATGAGCACGAGCCGGTGCAACCACGACCATTTGCCACGAACTTGATGAATGTGTCTTTGACTGAAGCTGATTTGGCATTGCCGCTTAAGACGGGCCGTACACACGTTATTGACGTGAAGCCTTTCCACATCGATACAGAACATAGCGTGGTTGATGTGCCAATGAATGGTGACCATGAATTTTTGCCGAATGCTGAATTCGCAAAGATTACGGTGGCAGAACGTTACCATGATTTGGGTAATGGGGTTGGCATCATCCGTGGTTTGGGTATTCGCGAAGGTGCCGTTGGGACAACATTCTCAAATGATTCACACAACGTGGTAATTGCTGGGGCCAGTGATGAAGCGATAGTGCAGGCAGCTGATGCCTTGCGTGAAATTGGTGGAGGTATGGTGGTTGTTGACGGTCAAGGTGATGTAACGGCATTGCCACTTGAGATTGGTGGTTTGATGACCACGGCATCGGTTGAAACAACAGTTGCTAAGACCCGTGAACTACATGCTAAGATTTCACAACTATGCAACGTCGATTTTGACGTTTTCCAAACGTTGTCGTTCATGGCATTGCCAGTTATTCCAAGTTTGAAGATTACGGATCAAGGATTGTTTGATTTTGACACATGGTCATTCATCGGTATTGATGCTGAATAAGAAAAGTTATGAATAAACAAAAATGGACCGAGTCGCGAAGACTTGGTCCATTTTTGCTGTAGGTTTATAAGAGATATGTTAATTGAGTAGATTCGCTTGGGAAAGCAAAATCAATCGCCATGTGGGTGACGAATCAACTTGCAGAATTACATGGGTTTGTAATTCGGTTAACATCAAGTCGATATACTTATAATAGCTATCAGTTGTGAACGAATTGTGAAAGAAAACTAGAAATTATCAGTTTAACTAACTAAAAGTGTTTTTGGTGTATCGTATGTGATACAAAAGTAGTCGGCTTTTTGAATTCACATGTCACTGTTCGAGAAAACCTAATTTCTGGTACAATATGAATTAAGTAAATGAACAGGGAGAAGATAGATGTACGAGTATTTGAATGGTGTTATTACTGATATTGCACCAAATTACATCGTTGTGGAAGTTGGTGGCGTTGGCTATCGCGTCTTAGTTGCCAATCCATACGCTTTTCCATTGAATGAATTAGAACGCGTTTATGTTGAACAAATTATTCGTGAGAACGAGCAATCATTGTATGGCTTTATTACGGCTGATGAAAAATTGCTGTTCCAAAAGCTACTAAACGTGTCTGGTATCGGACCAAAGTCAGCTTTGGCCATTTTGGCGAATGCTGATCACAGTGGGCTGGTGAGTGCAATTGCCAATAACGATGTGAACTTCTTGATTAAGTTCCCAGGTATTGGTAAGAAGACGGCCCAACAAATTATTCTGGATTTGCAAAACAAGCTTGGTGATTTGCCATTTAATAATGACGCTGATCTTGGTTTGATTTTGCCAACGCAACCAGCTAATGATGACAACCCAGAGTTGACGGATGCTTTGTTGGCACTTGAAGCACTTGGTTATGCGAAGAAAGATGTTAATAAGGTTGAAAAGGCACTGGCTAAGGAAGCGCCAATGGATACGGCTGCGTATGTCAGTGCTGGTTTGAAGTTACTACAATAGTAAGCCGAAAGGAGGCTGTTAGATGGCTGACGATATTTTACGTGACACGGCGGCTAATTTCGGTGAGGAATTGATTGAAAAGTCGCTTCGCCCATCAACATTAAGCCAATACATTGGTCAAGAACCATTGAAAGCCCGTTTGCAAGTTTATATTCAAGCGGCGCGCCAACGCGAAGAGCCACTTGACCACGTTTTGCTATATGGGCCACCCGGACTAGGTAAGACGACATTGGCGATGGTAATTGCGAATGAAATGGGCGTTGGTTTGCGTACCACGTCAGGACCGGCGATTGAAAAGTCGGGTGATTTGTTGGCCTTGCTAAACGAATTACAACCGGGCGATGTGTTGTTTATTGATGAAATTCACCGTATGCCTAAGACAGTTGAGGAAATGCTTTATTCAGCGATGGAAGATTTCTACGTCGACATTATTGCTGGTGAAGGACCAACCGCCCGACCAATTCACTTCCCATTGCCACCATTTACATTGATTGGTGCAACAACGCGTGCCGGTATGTTGTCACAACCGTTGCGTGATCGCTTTGGTATTGTGGAACACATGGCGTATTACACAACAAGTGAGTTAGCAGAGATTATTCAACGATCAGCTGATATCTTTAATACGACGATTAAAGAGTCGGGTGCGATTGAATTAGCACGTCGATCACGTGGTACGCCACGTGTCGCAAATCGTTTGCTGCGTCGTGTGCGTGACTTCGCAATGGTGAAGCAACGTGATGACATCGATGACGCAATGGTTAACTTCTCATTGGATTTGTTGAAGGTTGATAGTGCCGGATTAGATGAAGTTGACCACAAGATTTTGCGCACAATGATTGAGTACTATCAAGGTGGCCCGGTGGGTGTGAATACCATTGCAGCTAATATTGGTGAAGAAGTTGATACGATTGAATCAATGTATGAGCCATACTTGCTGCAAATTGGTTTCTTGCAACGTACACCGCGCGGACGTGTGGTGACGCAAGCAGCGTATGAACACTTAGGACTACCGTTTGTTGAGAAGAAGGGTTAATTGAGATGACAGAACAACACTATACACTTGAAGATTTTGATTATGATTTGCCACATGAGTTGATTGCACAAACGCCGTTGAAGCAACGCGATGGGTCACGTTTGTTGGAATTGAATGCAGAAACGGGTGAAGTCCACGATCGACACTTCTATGATATTTTGGATTACCTAAATCCTGGGGATGCGTTGGTTATGAATAACTCACGTGTTTTGCCAGCGCGTCTTTATGGTGAGCGCCCAGGAACTGGTGGTCACGTAGAAGTCTTGTTGTTGCGCCAAGATCATGGTGATGTCTGGGAGACGTTGGTCAAGCCAGCTAAGAAGTACCCAGTCGGTCAGGAAATTGTCTTTGGTGACGATGCGTTGAAGGCAGTGGTTACTGAAGAGCTTGAACACGGTGGCCGTATGATTGAGTTCAAGTACGATGGTATCTTCTTGGAGATTTTGGAATCACTTGGTGAAATGCCATTGCCACCATATATTAAAGAGAAGCTAGATGATAAGGAACGTTATCAAACGGTCTACTCAAAGGTTAATGGATCAGCTGCAGCACCAACGGCTGGTTTGCACTGGACACCAGAGCTATTGCAAAAGGCTGCTGATAAGGGTGTTAAGTTAGTTGAATTGACGTTGCACGTTGGTTTGGGAACGTTCCGTCCAGTTGAAGAGGAGAACATTGAGGACCACAAGATGCACTCAGAGTTCTACCAATTGTCAGCTGAGGCAGCCCAAACGCTGAACGACGTGAAGGCCAATGGTGGGCGTATTGTGGCAACCGGTACGACATCTATCCGTACTCTTGAGACAATCGGTTCAAAGTTTAATGGTGAACTACGCGAAGATTCAGGTTGGACGGATATCTTTATCAAGCCTGGTTATAAGTGGACGGTTGTTGATGCGTTCATTACAAACTTCCACTTGCCAAAGTCAACTTTGGTGATGCTGGTTGCTGCGTTTACAGGTCGTGAGAACATCTTGAACGCCTACCAACACGCTATTTCTGAAGGTTATCGCTTCTTTAGTTTTGGGGACGCGATGTACGTTCACAAGTAGAAAATAAAACGAATTCAAACTTCTTTTAAAAAAGGGGTTGACGATTCATGAATGGATGTGTAATATATATTATGTTGTTGAGGCAACGAGTTATATAAAAGCATTCATGCGGATGTAGTACAATGGCTAGTGCTCCAGCCTTCCAAGCTGGGAATGCGGGTTCGATTCCCGTCGTCCGCTTTGTAGATCATTGAAAACTGAATATCGTTTCGATGAAACAAATGTGTAGGGTCATCAAGTTAAGCTTGATGCAAAAACATTTGCGAAGTCAATTCGCTAGTAAATTCGTTTAACTTCTGTTAAACAACAAAAATTGAGTTATACTCAAACTTCAAATTGAGAGTTTGATCCTGGCTCAGGATGAACGCTGGCGGCGTGCCTAATACATGCAAGTCGAACGCTTTGTGGTTC
>NZ_PVSN01000023.1 GCF_004766315.1 Weissella confusa
GCAATCATATAAATCGGCTCAAGTCCGCGCGCTGTAAATGACGCATTACGTGAATCAGCCATTATTTCCTGTTTTAAATCCACAACCATTACCTCCAAAAAAATCGATACTACATCAATTATAGTACCGATTCATATTAACCCTGCTCTTATGCTAGATTTACGGACAGATTTTCCTCTACGCTGTAAACTAATAGCATAGGAGCATTTTCACAAATATCACAAATGCAAAATTTATTAGATCAGTAACAAAGATTGGCCTTACAGGACAAACAACTGCTCGAAGAATACAAGGCAGAAATTAAGGATTTGAAAGCCTTAACGATGGCACCGCATGATGATGGTGAAAAAGAAGTGACGTCAGACAAACAACCGGAACCTGAAAATAGCACCCCGGAGTCACAACCTAAACCGAAAAAGTGGTGGCGTTTTGGTAAATAGTTACAACTAAAAAAGAAAAGAAGACTAGGTAAATGGCGGAAGATAAATTTGAACAAGCTGTGATTGAGAAGTTAAAGAGCGAGGGGTGGGACTACCTCAGTGAGTACTCTGGTGTCACGGTTGATCGGCTATATGATCACTGGCGCGATATTCTGAATGCCAACAATCGTAAACGACTAGAAGATACTCCGTTATCTGATAATGAGTTTGAACAAGTGAAGTTGGAACTAACGAAGAATAAAACGCCGTATGATGCGCAACTCATGTTGGCGGGTGCGGGTGGTGTTGGGACCGTACCGTTGAATCGTGATGATGGGACGCAGCTAGAACTTGAAATATTCTATGGTGATGAAGTGGCTGGTGGACATTCACGTTATGAAGTCGTTAACCAAATTACGTTTACGGATTTAGCAACGAGTCTCAGCTCTAAGCGTCGAATTGATATCATGTTGCTGATTAACGGGCTACCTGTGGCCCACATTGAAGAAAAAGATGAGTCCCTGCAAAACCAGTGGAATGCGTTTGAGCAGTTCCAAAAGTATGACGGTGACGGCAAGGATGTCACGAATACGATGACCTTTAATCATGAGGTGATGGGTATTCCAGCTATACACCGCTTAATTTCTAAATTTTCATCATTTGAAATCTATAAACCTAGTCAGGAAGAACAATACAAGATCGGTTCATTCTTCAAACAGTTAGATGCCACTATCGCTCTTCATCAACGTAAGTTGGATTTGTTGAAAGAACAGAAAAAAGGCTTTTTACAAAAGATGTTTGTTTAGGGTCTATAATTATATAATAACCCCTCGAAAAGACTATTAAAACAGCCCCCATTATCTGACCAGTAGATAATGGGGGCTGTTTTTATGTTAAGTGATATAATAAACCGTAAAAGAAGTTTAGAAATACGGTCCTGGTCATCAATAAATAAACAATTTAATTAATTATTTATTTAATTATTTAATTTCAGAAAGGTATATATAAATCATGGCGCAACAAATTGTCCTACCCATCAAAGACTCCAACGTTTTAAAGATGGTACAAGATACACTTCTCGATAGTTTCCGTGCTGGTCGCCGAAATTACACAGTTTTTCAAGTTGGTAAGGCCACGCTACTACGTGTGAGTGATGTCATGACATTGAAAAAAGCAGATGTCTATAATCCAGACGGCTCTGTCAAAAATACAGCCTTTATTCATGATAAAAAGACTGGTAAAGCAAACACGTTATATTTAAAGCCTGTTCAGCAAGACTTGTTGCAATATCATGATTGGCTGGTCCAAGAAAATATCAATTCTGAGTGGTTATTCCCCTCGACAGCCCATCATGATCGCCATATCACCGAGAAACAGTTTTATAAAGTGATGGCGCGTGTTGGTGATCTACTAGGTATCAACTATTTAGGCACGCACACTATGCGTAAAACAGGTGCTTATCGCGTCTATACACAATCAAACTACAACATTGGCTTAGTCATGCATTTATTGAATCACTCAAGTGAAGCTATGACACTGACTTATCTTGGGTTAGACCAAGCTAGTCGTGAAACGATGTTAGATCAAATTGATTTTGGTTAACCTATAAAAAATAAGTAGGTTTCCGTTATATTCTTTATAAAAGTGTTTAGCAGTTGGGAGTCGTTGACAATTTAAAAATTTGTCTGCAGCTTCTTTTCTTTTAGTCTAAAATAGAGGTTAATAACTAACAGGGGAATTACTAAATGATCAAACCCGAAAAGACAATCAATGGAACCAAATGGATTGAAACGATTCAAATCAATGCCGAAGAACGGGCAACCCTCGAAGATCAGTATGGCATCGATGAAGATATTATTGAGTACGTCACTGATAATGATGAAAGTAGTAATTATGTTTATGATATCAATGAGGACGACCAATTATTCATCTTTCTGGCGCCGTATGCCCTCGACAAAGATGCGCTGAGATACATTACCCAGCCATTTGGCATGTTGCTCCATAAGGGCGTTTTATTCACGTTTAATCAAAGCGACATACCTGAAGTCAATACGGCACTTTACTCGGCATTGGATAATCCCGAGGTTAAGAGCGTCGATGCATTTATTCTGGAAACACTGTTTACAGTTGTTGTCAGTTTTATCCCAATTTCTCGCGCCATTACCAAGAAACGCAACTATTTGGATAAAATGTTGAACCGGAAGACGAAGAACAGTGACTTGGTTTCACTTTCATATCTTCAACAGACGTTGACCTTTTTGTCCAGCGCGGTCCAGACCAATCTCAGTGAACTCGATCGTTTGCCAAAGACCCATTTTGGTGTCGGTGCTGACCAAGATAAAATTGATTTATTCGAAGACGTGAAAATTGAAGGAGAACAGGTCCAACGGATGTTTGAGATTGAAACCCAAGTCGTTGACCGAATCGATCATACCTTCAACAGCATTGTTAATAACAACCTGAACGATACAATGAAATTTTTGACAATTTGGTCACTGACCATGGCTGTGCCAACGATCATTACCGGATTCTATGGGATGAACGTGAAACTCCCGTTAGCCGATATGCAATATGCTTGGATGCTGGCTTTGGGGATTTCTGTCGCCTTGATTGTGACGATGCTGATTATGCTGAAGGTCTGGCGGAAGATGTGATGGGTGAGTGACTTGCTGCTGGGTGGGGGACTTTTTTGGAATGTGTATAGTTGAGCAGTTATGCTATTTTGAGCACCCTTCGGCTTCTGAAATACGCTCCGACGACCCTGACCCCGGCCACATAAGACAAAAAATCCAGTAACGAACAAAAACCGTTCGCTACTGGATTTTCTGCCTTATGCTCTGGGGTCAACCCGGGTCTTGTCACGTGTTGGTGATCTATTAGGTATCAACTATACTAGGCACACACACCATGCGTAAAACAGGCGCTTACTTATCTTGGCCTGGATCAAGCTAGTCGTGAGACTATGTTAGATCAAATTGATTTTGGTTAAACTCATGCCCTAACTAGACTTAAGCGATACTTTAGTTACTTATCAAGCTAAAATTTGCTAACATTTGTATTAAATATATAAGAGATAAGAGTTGATCATATGCAATTAGTTTACAGGGCAGAGAAAAATCTGTCCGTAAATCTAGCATAAGAGCAAAGTGACTACTTGCTTGATTTTTTTAAAACGCGAATTAAAAATCAGCAGCCAGCACCAATAGAGATTGCATATTATTCGGGCGCTATTTTTGCTAGTTTACTATATTGGCGAGAGAACGATTATCAATATTCCGTAGCCGAGTTGGCCGAGCACCTAGCAGAAAAGATCAAAAATGATTTACTGCAAACTGGCGAAAAAATATTTTAGCCGGTTAATGGAAAAACAAAACAATCAAAAAAGGGGGACGGCAATTTTACTTTTGCAGTGCCCCCCTTTTACTAGGCTAAATTACTTTGTTAGGCCATGCCCTAGGGTTTGGGTTTCTCGTAAATAAACTGGATCGGTCTTAGAGATTTGGGAATTCTTTGAGCAACAACCTAGTCGATGATGACAGAAACTGTCTTTTTGGGGTTTAAGATATTTTCCAATTACAACCCCAGTAGCTAAAGCGATTGAAATTAAAATTAAATGCTGCTTTTTCATGAATTTTTCCTCCTTTGATTTAGAGTAACTTTTGAGATTTCAAAATTTCTTCAAGATAGGTGCCATGAACCTTTTTCAAAAAGGCATTTAGACCAATTTTTTCAATTTGATTTAAAGGCAATTCGGTCAAGCTCTTTTTATCATTCAAATAATATAAGGCACTTAAGATTGTTCGTAAGTCAAAGGCAGAATCAAAGACTTCTGGGATGCCACGATCAATGTCAAGAAGTCGGTAGACAGCTTCCATAGCAGTTCTGACAGAGTATTCAGTTGTAAAGACGGTGTCTCGCTCAGTTTCGGCAAAGTTCCCAATAAAAGCCAAATTGCTTGAACCTTCAGGGACAACTAAGGGACGATCACCAGCTTGGCGTGGCATAAAGTATGAAGTAATGTATGGCATATGAATTGGAATTGTATTAGCTGTTTGCGCGATCTCAGCAATTTGATTTTCTGGGACACCAATATGATAAAGAAATTCTTGACAGATTTCTGCGCCACTGCAATCAGCAATTTTTTTGTGAATATAATTTCCGGGCTGATCGGAAAAGAGACCATATAACCATACGATTAATTCATTTGGCTTTTGTTGTTGAAAATGTGGTTGACGGCTGATGGAAATTCCTAATAACCAGTTTGAGTCCCTAATGGTGACTGGGCCACTGGTAACAATTGAACCACTATACGGATTTTTACCAGTAATTTTTTGAATATAGGGTACGATTCGATCGTCTTTAAAGGTGCAAGTTGCCGACATGACCCAGTTAGCCGCTGGAATATCTTGATAAAATTTAGCTGGATGTCCGAAAGCTGAGTCTTGAGCCGCTAATTTTTCCCATAATTTCCAGCTAGCACCGATTGGATGCTTTGCTGGTGCTGAATGTTCATTGTCACCATAAGTAGTGCTTTCAGTAATTGATCCATTTGTAATGAAAACCAAATCGTCAGGTGTTAGGTCGAGGCTTTGCTGATTACCATCGGTCGTTAGCTCAATTTTAACAGCTTGTTTTTGTTCACCGGTTTTTTCAACAATAATATTGTCAACGGTGGTATTGTATTGGAATTTAACGTCGTGATCTTCAAGATATTTAATCAGTGGTTTGATTAATGACTCATATTGATTATATTTGGTAAATTTCAATGCTGACATATTTTGCAAGGTGCCAACATGATGGACAAAGCGTAATAAATAACGGCGCATTTCCATTGCACTTGCCCAAGGCTCGAAAGCAAACATGGTGGACCAATAGAGCCAGAAATTTGATTTAAAGAAGTCATCGCTGAAAACTTGATTAATTTTGACATTGTCAAGTTGGTTTTCCGGTGTTAGCACTAATTTGATCATTTCTTCAATTGCTTTTCGGGAAAGCGTCAACTGACCATCACTGGCTAACTGATTACCACGTTTTTCGATTACGCGGGTGTGTGAATTACTTGGATCGGCTTTATTTAGCCAATAGAATTCGTCAAGTACCGAAACACTGGCATCTTCTAAGGTAGGAATTGAACGAAAAAGATCCCAAAGAGTTTCAAAGTGAGGTTCCATTTCACGCCCACCACGAATAATATAGCCGCGTTGTTCATTTAAAATCCCATCCATGCTGCCACCGGGAAGTCCAAGTTCTTCAAAAACATGAATTTGGTTTCCAGGAACCTGACCATCGCGCACTAAAAAAGCGGCGGCAGCTAAACCTGCTAAACCGGCCCCAACAATATAGGCTGATTTCTTGGTGGCGTTTGCTGGTTTTTTAGGCCGAGCAAATGCCTCATAATTACCATTACTGTAGTACATGAAAATTCCTCCTTGTAAAATAAGATACAAAGTATTTGTTACAGAACTTCTTATCCGGTGTGTGACTGGACTTTATCTAAATTATGAACGTGTGTGCCGTAACATGGAGTCGGAAAACTCAAACTAACTTAATTAATTTGAATCATTGTACCGGCAGAGTCTCCACCAGCAACCTTAGGCATGTCTACGGTCAATACCCCATTCTTAAATTGTGCATTAATCTTGGCAACTTCCACTCCAGGTAGATAATAAGCTCGTGATAATGTGCCACGAATTCGCTCGCTTTGTAACAGATTACCTTGAGAATCAGCATGGTCCTCAAACTCATCGCGCTTGGCGCTCAACAAGAGTTGATCGTTCTTGTAGGTCATCCGAATTGCTTGTTTTTCTATACCAGGTAATTCCGCTGAAACAATAAAGCGATCATCACGCTCTTCCACGTCGGTTTGAATAGTTTGATTTGTTAGCTGTTGATTAAACCAAGGGTGCATTGAATGATCTAAGAAATCAAAAACACCATTAGAGTCAAAACGTCGCAACATATCATATGACATCATTCGTACCTCCGATATCTCTTTCTACAATTCTGTTATAGTCCCCAAAATTATATATGTCAAAATTAAGGTCACACTGTCTCTCTTTTTTTTATTTGAAGACTACCTGACGATAGCGGACAATCAGCACGTGGGGAAGCAAAAATACCATTGATGATCTTCTGGAAATAAGAAATTATTAAACTGCGAGATATGATCCTATGGCTTATCTAGCAGGAAGAATTCACACATAAAATGCCTATACCAAAGTGAGTAGACATAACATCGATTATCGGCACCAGCCAGTACGACACAGTTTATAAGCCGTCACTTTTGAAGGCTTATTTGTTGCACGATACAACTTGTGAAATCCGGCCGGTTCACAATCTATACCACTCGTTTTCTCTCAACGACAGGGCTGGGCCCTGTTCCACCTACAAAAACACCCAGAAATCACGCCATTTTAGGCTGAAATCCGGGTTTTGAAAATTTTCGGAGTCCGGTACCTCTCGGTGCCGAAAAAACCTGTCCATAATCTTGACATCAGCGCCCCTGGTTATAAATCAGGTCGGCTTGTTTTATTTCTTTAAGATATCTGCGACACGTTTTTGTAGTGCGGGCACGACATCCGTTTCAAACCACGGATTCTTGGCAAGCCAGATGTTGTTGAGTGGTGAT
>NZ_PVSN01000029.1 GCF_004766315.1 Weissella confusa
CCAACACAGCGGGCAATCTCACGAGAGATTGTCGAAGCGCTTCTACCAATTTCTTTTGCAATGCTACGCATTGACAACCCTTCTCTGAGTAAAACTTCTATACGTCCGCGATCAAATGCGGTAAGCTGATGATAATGACTCATAATGTTTCCTCGCGTTCTGTATGTTCTAGACAAACTACATTTTAGGCTGGTTCATTATGAGTCAGTTTTTATTTAGCTTAGTGTTGCACTTGAATTGTAAATTCAAGTATGTAAAACGGTTAGATTGCAACCGTTTTCAGATGCAAATTCGATGAAATAAGCGCTATTCTTTGAATTCAACTTCACACGGCGGTACTATTTAGTCATCGCTTAGGAGGGCATTCGAGTATGAATAAAGTAGTTAAGGGAGCAGCACTGCATCAGCAAGTCTAATTTTGGGATCAATCGTGGTACCAACGGCAACGCAGGCCGCCACATATAAGACAATCAATTGGACGGATACTGCGCAACTCGGTACGATGGACCAAGCAAAGTCGTCTGCTGCAGTTGATTTTGATGCCATGCAAGCCATTGGGGATGGTTTGTATCGTAATGATAAGAACAGCACACCACAATTGGCATTGGCTGAATCAGTTGAAAAGTCTGATGACGGTTTGACGTACACATTCAAGCTTCGTCCAAATTTGAAGTGGCCAAATGGGGATGCCTTGACGGCCAACGACTTCGTTTATGGTTGGCAACGTACCAACAATCCAAAGACGGCGTCAACGTATGCCTATCTATTCTCAGGTATTAAGGGCGCTGATGACATTCAGTCGGGCAAGGACAAGAACTTGGATGATTTGGGTGTAAAGGCACTGGACGACACGACTTTGGAAGTCACACTGGACAAGCCAATGCCACAGTTGGAATCAATTTTGACGATGGCACCATTCTTCCCACAAAATAAGGCGTTCGTTGAAAAGGCCGGGAGCAAGTATGGTACGACGGCTAAGTACACGTTGTCATCTGGTCCATTCGTCATGAAGGGTTGGAATGGTTCGAACAACAAGTATACGTTGGTGAAGAACAAGCAATACTGGGATGCAAAGGCGGTTAAGACGCCTAAGATTGTCGTGCAAGCGATTAAGGACCAAAACACTGGTTATAACTTGTATAAGGCTGGTAGCGTCGACTTCACGAACTTGTCGCCTGACCAAGTCACGGCGTCAAAGAACTCAAAGGCCTACAAGGTGATTCCATCAGCCACAACGGCTTATGTTGAATTCAATCAAAAGAATTATCCGGTCTACAAGAACGTGAAGATTCGCCAAGCAATGTCTTATGCCATTGATCGTAAGACGTTGGCAAATAAGATTTTGACTGGAACGGCTACACCGGCAACGACGTTCACGGCTGCCAAATTGGCTAAGGATCCAAATACGGGTGAAGATTTTGCCAAGTCAGCAGCTGTGCCTGGCGCAATCGCGTATGACAAGACCAAGGCTAAGCAGTTGATGAAGGAAGGCCTTAAAGAGACTGGTAAAAAGAAGTTATCCGTCCAATTGTTGGCTGATGACACAGATGCTTCAAAGCGTATGGCCCAGTTCATCCAAGCCCAATGGCAAAAGTTAGACAACGTGAAGGTAACCATCAAGGTGGTACCATTCAAGCAACGTTTGGCTTTGTCCGAGGCCAAGAAGTTCCAAGTAGTCATTGACCGTTGGGGTGCTGACTATGCTGATCCATCATCATTCTTGGATTTGGCAACGACGAATTCAGACTTCAACTATGGTAGTTGGAGTGACCAAGCTTATGATGACGCCGTGAACGCTGCTAAGACAACGGATGTGAACGATCCTAACAAGCGTTACGAAGACTACAAGACAGCTGAGCAACAGATTGAAAAGCAAGTTGGTGTCGCACCACTTTACTACCAATCATCAGCCACGTTGATGCGCCCATCAGTTAAGAATGTGGTGCTGAACCCAGTTGGATCACCATACGACTGGAAGTGGGCCTACAAGAAGTAACTAGCATTAAATGGTATACTGGTATCGAGAAGAGGGCTCAGCTACCGTAGAAAGTAGGTAACGATAATGCAAGCGAAGCATGGTACACAAATTGTGGATGTCTGGCAGATTTCAGATGACATGTCACCAGCTGTTTGGGTGCAAGACGCATTCAAACAAGGACTACTCCACTGGGATGCACGTGAAGAAAACACTTTGATGCTCAATGCACCTTGGTCGGTTGCAATGGGGGCATGTGGTGACTTTCTAACACGTGATGGGCAGGAATTGCGCATCGTGAATGAAAAAGAATTCGAAAAAGATTATCAGGTAATCGATAATCAATAGCATCGACCGGAAAGCGCTGAAATATCAGCGTTTTTTTGCTATACTGGTAGTTATGAATAAACAAGAAGAGGAAAGACAACATGGCAGAAAAGACACGTTTTAAAGGCAAAATTCTAGGTAAAGAAATCACAATTACAGCGGCTGAATCACAAGCACACATGAAGGCTGTTTTTGAATTGGCTAACCAACAATTGGACCAGATGAAGCAATTGGCACCCAAGTTGTCAGATGAACAACTCCTAACATTGTTGGCCATCAACGCCTTGTCAGACCAATTGAAGATGCAAGCTGAGAAGGATCACGCTGAATAATGAACTTGCTGTCAATTATTATTGCAGTATTGCTTCTGGCGGCGGTGCTACGTGGTCGCTACCTAGGTTTCGTCCGTAGTTTGCTGACGTTAGGTGGCCGTTTTGTGGTTTACGCAGTGGCTGTATTGATGTCACACCGTTTGGGAAGCTGGATTCACGAAACATTTTTGATGACCGTGCAAGCACGCTGGGCGGCCAACGGCGTACCCGATTTTGTTTCTGATAAAGCCAATGAATTTTTAGCATCCGGCTTAGCGTTTGGACTTATTATGGTGATTGGAACGTTCATTGTGCGTTCAATCGAGCGTAGTTTGCGTTTCATTAACCAGGTACCCTTGCTTGGAACGGTTAATCGTCTAGCAGGTATGTTGGTTTACGGCCTTTTAGTCTACGTTGAAATCTTCTTTGTTTTACAATTAACACAGACATGGGAAATCCCTTGGTACCACGATGCGATGAT
The DNA here is from genome assembly GCF_004766315.1 of Weissella confusa. Classification (GTDB taxonomy): domain Bacteria; phylum Bacillota; class Bacilli; order Lactobacillales; family Lactobacillaceae; genus Weissella; species Weissella confusa_A. The sequence continues at coordinate 3,095 of NZ_PVSN01000029.1, forward strand.
TCAGTCACCCATCGCCCAATGGATTTTGAATCAGACACCTTACTTCTCAGATGCCATCTATCAATGGTGGATTCTCCAGTAGGGATTAATAAGAGATATTAGAGGTTAAGACACATGAATAAGAAAGTCTTAGCAACCCTTGAGTATGAAGCGGTAAAGGCCCAATTGCGACCATACCTCTCAACGGCTGCTGGTGAAAATGAGTTGCGCAACTTGTTGCCAACTGCAGATGCCAACGAAATGCAAACGTGGTTGGCAGAAACGTCAGACGCAGCTAAGGTGCTACGCTGGCAAGGTGGGATTAACATTCCAAAGTTGGCGGATGTTAAGCCACACATGCAACGTTTGAAGATTGATGCGTCATTGAGTGGGACCGAATTGGCGCAAGTTGGACGCGTATTGTTTACGACGGGACAAATGCGTTTGTTCTTCGAAAACTTGGTGGAAGATCGCGGTGAGCCATTGGCTGCCTTGCGTCCTTACTACACGCGTTTGGTGGTTATGCAAGATTTGACGCGTCGTGTGAATACGGCGATTGATGGGGATGGTCGTGTGACCGATGAAGCCTCACCAGAATTGCACCGTGTGCGTCAGGCCATCACGTCAACGGAAAATGCCATCCGTCAAAAGATGCAAGATTACACACGTGGCAAGTCAGCACAATACTTGTCTGACCCAATCGTGACGATCCGTAATGACCGTTATGTTATTCCAGTTAAGACGGAATACCGTAGTCACTTCGGTGGTGTTGTTCACGACCAATCACAAACGGGGCAAACGTTGTACATCGAGCCTGGTGATGTGGTTGATATGAACAACCGCTTGCGTGAGCACTACATCAAGGAGCGTCACGAAGAAGAGCGCGTTTTGGCTGAATTGTCAGCTATGTTGCGTCCTGAAGCCGACAACATTCAAAAGAATGCTGAAGTTTTGGGTCACTTGGACTTTGTGAACGCTAAGGCCCGTTATGCTGCTGCTACGAAGTCTCAAGAGCCTGAGTACAGCCCAGAGAACCACGTGCGTTTGTTGCAAGCGCGTCACCCATTGTTGGATCCACAAAAGGCTGTGGCCAACGATATTATCATTGGTGAAGACTACAAGGCCATCATCGTCACGGGTCCTAACACCGGTGGTAAGACGATTACCTTGAAGACGTTGGGCTTGTTGCAATTGATGGCCCAATCAGGGTTGTTTATTCCAGTTGCTGAGTACTCAACAGTTGGTTTGTTCAAGGAAGTCTTTGCGGACATTGGTGATGAGCAATCAATCGAGCAATCATTGTCAACGTTCTCATCACACATGGTGAACATCGTTGAAATCTTGAAGCAAATTGACGCTGATTCATTGGTGCTATTCGACGAATTGGGTGCCGGAACTGATCCGCAAGAAGGAGCAGCTTTGGCCATGTCAATTTTGGATGCCGTGGGTGCCAAGGGTTCATACACTGTTGCCACAACTCACTACCCTGAGTTGAAGGTTTACGGCTACAACTGCGTTGATACCATCAATGCGTCAATGGAGTTTGATGTTGAAACGTTGCGTCCAACGTACAAGTTCTTGTTGGGAATTCCTGGTCATTCAAACGCCTTGGAGATTTCAAAGCGTTTGGGCTTGGATCAAAGCATTATCGATGCGGCAGCCTCATTGACGACGGAAGATTCACAAGAATTGAACGACATGATTGCCGACTTGGTTGAGCGTCGTAACGCCGTTTTGGCGCAACAAGTGCAATTGGCGCAACAAGTCATCGAAAATCGTCAAATGAAGAACGATTACGAGCAAAAGCTTGAAAAGATGGAAACCGAGAAGGCCCGCACGCTTGAAGAAGCCAAGAAGGAAGCGAACCACATCGTTGCTGATTCACGTAAGAAGGCTGATAAGATTATCGCTGATTTGCGTAAGATGCAACTTGATGGTGTGGCCGTTAAGGAAAACAAGTTGATGGATGCCAAGGGTGCCTTGAACGCCATGCGTCAAGAACCATCAGCTGAAAACAACCGTGTTTTGCGTAAGGCTAAGAAGGCGAAGAGCCAAAACATCGAAGCCGGCGATACGGTTTTGGTGCGTGAGTACGGTCAACAAGGTACGGTTAAGCGTAAGCTCAAGGACGGTAAGTTTGAAGTCCAAATGGGTATCTTGAAGATGGTGCTTGCTGAAGATGAAATTGAAAAGCAAAACGTTGCCGAAGTGAAGTCAGAGCAAAAGGCTGCGCCAAAGCCACGTGTTAACACCAGTAAGGCCGTTAACCGTGCGAACGCATCAGCAACGCTTGATTTGCGTGGACAACGCTATGAAGCTGCCATGAGCGAGCTTGATCAATTTATCGATCGCGCATTGCTAAATAACTTGCCTTCCGTTGAAATTATTCACGGTAAGGGAACTGGTGCAATCCGCCAAGGTGTGCAAGAATACTTGCGTTCACACCGTGCTGTGAAGAACTTCAACTTCACGGGTCCTGATCAAGGAGCCACGTACGCTGAACTAGGTTAATACTGAATGGAGGCCAGCAATTCGTTGCTGGTCTTTTTGTAAACCTTGACGTATTTGTGGCTAATTCTTAAACCGGCAATAAAACATACCGAATCCAGGTGTTTATATCAGTTTTTCATTTAAGAGTTAGTTATAATAACCACAAGGAACTAACTAAAGGGAGTATGAAATTATGACAGAAGCAAATTTGGATACCAAAGCATTGTTGGAAAAGTACTTGCGTGATTCACACGTTTTGAACTTGGCAACAGCCGTTAACAACCGTCCATCAAACCGTGACGTCTTCTACTTGACGCCCGATGAGTTGACGGACTACATTTATATCACGACGACGCGCAACTCAAACAAGATGGCTGAAATTGAAGCTAACCCATTTGTTGCGTTCACGACGGTGCCAACTGATGAGGACAATGGGGTAGTCACATCAAACAAGGCTGAAATTCATTTGACGGACAAGTCAATTGATGACGTCGCAGAATTGATTGAAAACCAAATTCCAAACTGGATGGATGTTGCTGGAGAAGCAAAGGACAGCTTTGTTGTATTGAAGTTGTCATTCAGCTCAGTCAAAATCTTCGGTGATCAAGGAATCAGTTCGTTGTTGTTGAACGAAGAAGGCGCAGCACAAGAAACGCTGTAGTTTCTAAAAATTTCTGATTATTTATGTCGTTCTAAAACAGGTATTAGGCTTATATGTGTAAGCCTAATACCTGTTTTTTATGATTTAGTGAATAAATGAAAATTTACGAAATACGATTTACCAATGATTTTCAGAGGGCTTTCGCGCAATTATGTGCAGAATGTATAATTAACATACAAGAATGAAAGAAGGATTCTAATGGCTTCATATATTGATGAATTTTTACGAACTTTGAAAGCGAACAGAAAAGGTGACAGGAATACGGCCCTGTTTCCGCTTGATGAATTTGATGAACTCATGATTTTATTAGACGAAATACATTATGCAGGTCGTGTTACAAAACCTATGGTTGGTAAAATGAAAAATGGTGTTAATGCGGTTATTGATAGTTTTCAAATTTCTCCAATTGATAACCATGAAAATAATTATCATGATGACGTTGATAAAATTATTAACAGATTGAAGCTATTTAGGAGCGAATATCAAAGCATAGATGATTGGCGGGAGGTTTCTCTTGTTTTGAGAAATGATATTGCGGGTATGACCAAAGATGAAAGATGGTCAACGGACAAGCGACGAAGTCAGTTGGCGCTGATGTCAAGATTATGGACAGGTTTTTTCGGCACCGAGAGGTGCCGGACTCCGAAAATTTTTCAAAACCCGGATTTCAGCTTAAAAAGGCGTCATTTCTCGGTGTTTTTGTAGGTAGAACAG
>NZ_PVSN01000078.1 GCF_004766315.1 Weissella confusa
ACGGTTCCAGTTAAAGCATCGGTCATGATAAGCGGATGGTAACCGACGTTCAAGTAGTGATAATTAAAACCAATTTTTTCTTGATGACCAAAGGTCTCAAAGTAGGTTGAATCCAAATCTAGCACCAGTTCAGTATTGGCTGATCTTTCATCAATTAAAGAGACAATACGACGATTTAATTCTTGTAGCTCATCAATGTCTTCGTTCGTGAGATGTGATAGAAATCTGGAAATAGTTGGTTGAGATGCCATGTTTTGCGCATAAACAAGTCGATGTTCGATATCTTGGGTCAAGTAATCTGCAACGTCGTCGTTGCGATAACCTTCGATAACTTGAATGAGCATTTGCAATAACAATTCTACCTTAGCATAGCGTGGATTTTTGCGATTATCGTTGAATTCAACGTTATTAAAGAGCCTGGAAATTACAGGCGAATTCAGAAAAATACTAAGCAGCACGTTGCCACCATCCGAGGTAATTGGTGCCCCATTGTCTGAAACTGCAACTAAATGGTTGCTAGGTAATACTTTTTGAGTCATAATTTTAGACGCTCCAATTTTTGAGTATTTGGTTTGTTTTCCACTAACAAAATATCATAAAAAAGAGCTCCTATGGTTTTCACCCAACGGGTGAAAGCGCAAAACCCGCTGAAACGGTATTAACTTGCTGTTTCAGCGGTTTTTTGTTTGTCTTGATGAATAATCCGGGTTTATAGTTGTTCATAGAGTTCGCGATAGGCGTTGGCTGATTGTGTCCAAGACACATCAACTGCCATCGCTTGTTCCTGCAAACTACGCCATGCTTCTGGCTTGTTCAAGAACGTTTGTTGCGCGTAATCCATCATCCAACCAAGGGTGCTAGCATCAAATTGCTTGAACCCGAATCCGGTTCCCTCTCCTGAAACCTCGTTATACGGCACCACTGTGTCACACAAGCCACCAACCTCGTGTACCAATGGCAACGTGCCATACAATTGCGCCATCATTTGTGAAATACCACATGGCTCAAATGCACTTGGCATTAGGAACATATCCGCTGCCGCATACATGCGTTGGGCCAAATGAACATCAAAATCAATGATGACACGTAATTGATCTGGGTAGTGCGCTGCTAAGTTCGTCAACTGGCCTTCCAGTTCAGGAATCCCTGTTCCCAAAATAACAACTTGTGCGTCGTGCGTTGCCAAGAAATAAGGCAATGCTTCAGCTAGCAAATGCACACCCTTTTGTGGTGTCAAACGTGACACCATCACCATCAAAGGACCAGCTGCGTGTGGCAAGCCAAATTCGTCTTGCAACGCGTGCTTATCCTTTTCCTTACCACTCAAATCAGTTGCATCATAGTTAAATGGCAAATCTGGATCAGTGGCTGGGTTGTAACGTTCTGTATCAACCCCATTTACGATTCCTGATAGCTTACCTTCGTACATGCGCAAAACTGGATCAAGATGCTCACCAAATTCAGGTGTCTTAATCTCTTCGGCGTACGTTGGACTAACTGTGTTGATACGGTCGGCAAACACCATCGCCGTCTTCAACCAGTTGCTACCATCCCCAAAGCGAGCTTCTCCACTCGCGTACAAATTCCAATCCAAATCGAAGAACGTTTGCAACGTTTCTGGCGCATAGGCACCTTGGAATTGCATGTTGTGAATCGTCAACAATGTCTTAATTTGTTGTAGCGGTTGTTGCCAGGCATAACGCGTCTTCAACAAAGCTGGAATCATTGCTGTGTGCCAGTCATTGGCGTGCAAAACATCTGGAATAAAATCGATTTCTTGCATCATTTCAATGACAGCCAGTTGGAAGAAGGCAAAACGTTCACCGTCATTCCAGTGTTCGTAAAGCTTCTTGCCTGAGAAATATGATTGGTTATCGATGAAGTAGTAGATGACACCATTCAAGCGCATCGTCTTCACGCCAGCATATTCCTCATGATTGTTAATCCACACTGTAAACCAGTGCAAATCCATCAATTGGTCGCGGTACTTTTCTGGAAAAATTTCATGGTAGTACGGTGCCACCACACGTACATCTTCACCTTGCGCATTTAGCGCGTTAGGCAAAGCACCGGCCACATCCCCAAGGCCTCCTGTTTTGTAAAACGGCACTACTTCACTTGCAGCAAACAGCACTTTCATTAGACAGTCACCTGCTTCTTGGCTGCACGCACAACCGCTTCCTTGCCAACGATAATTGGCATTTCTGGCGTACCGTGCAACACAACACCAGGCTCAATCACGGCATCCTTGTCCATGATGACATATGACAAATCAGCCCCGGCACCAATCTTGCAACCTTGCAAAACAACTGAATGACGCACCTTCGCATCTTCTGCCACTTCAACCGTTCGGAAGACAACTGAATCTGAAACAGATCCGGCAAATGTACCGCCCGTTCCAAACAATGAACGGTGCACTTCAGCTGATGGCATAAAGTGCGCTGGCGCTTCATTCTTTGACTTCGTGTGCACTGGACGTTCCATCAACAAGCTGCGGTAGTTGTCAAAATCCAACAACGCCTTGTTTGCTTCGAAGTAACTCTTCACATCGTGTACTGGCAAGTGAACACCTTCGTGCACAACCACGTTAGCGCCAAAGTCGCTCATCAATTGACGCGTCAAACCTTGGACGTTCTTACCCGTCGCATGTTCAATTTCACGATCAGCAGCCACTTGCAAAATGTTTGAATCAACAACACTGGCTTGCAAATAAACCAATACTTGCTCTTCAGATGAACGACGTACGTTTTCGGCCGGCTCAAAGTTCCGAGCCAATCCTTCGTCAGTCAACGTCAGCACTTGCATACCAGGTACCAAATCAGCCACGTCCATCCAACGCGCAACAACTGTAACAGGTTGTGCTTGTTCTTCGTGGTTCGCCACAATCGCCTTCAAATCCAAGTTCGCCACTTCTGATGTACCCAAGATAGCTGTGTATGGTGTCTTAGCGTGATTAATAAAGCGACGGATGTCCTTTAATAAACCACGTTCTGACTGAAATGTCATAAATAAACCACCGCCCAAGCGATCCATTTGCCATTCACGCCCCGTACGAACGTGGTCCAAAATTGATTGGCAACGGTCTGGCATGGCCATCATGGTCTTCGTAACACCCGCATTACTTGCAGCTGATAGTGGGAAATCAACCAATCGGAACTTACCACCGAATGGCACGCTTCCCAATGGACGATCAACCGTCAATTGCCCCAAAGTATGGCAGTGTGCTTCATTCAAATCAAGAATGACACTTAATTGATTACGCATTCGACAATACCCCCTCATTTACTTGCGTCTCTGCATAATATTCATCGCAACCAACAACTGCGATATCATCAGGCGTTCCAACAATCACAGCACCTTCACCAACGATTGCATATGACACAGCTGCGCCTGCGCCAATCTTTGCTCCTGGCATAATCACACTGTGATCAACCACTGCATGGTCTTCTACTGTCACACCAGTTGAAATCAAACTGTGTGAGACACGACCCGCAACGTACACAGCATCCACCATCAAACTATCGTGAATTTGAGCTTCTTGTGCCACGTACATTGGGTTTTGGTTCGTGCTGTGTGAGTAGATACGCCAAGCACGGTCTGACAAGTTCAACTCATTGTCGCGTTCCAACAATTCCATGTTCGCTTGCCACAATGATTGAATCGTACCAACGTCGCGCCAGTAGTTGCGGAAGGCAAAGGCGTAAACCTTTTCGTCATTTGCCAAGTAAGCTGGAATCACATTCTTACCGAAGTCGACCATATCTTCGCCTTGCTCGTACCCTGCTACCAAGTACTCACGTAGCTTCTTCCAGTTGAAGACGTAGATTCCCATTGAAGCCAAGTTAGACTTTGGGTTAGCTGGCTTCTCTTCAAACTCGACAATCTTGTTATCGTTATCCGTGTTCATGATTCCGAAACGTGATGCTTCGTCCATTGGCACCGGCATAACTGAAACCGTCAAATCAGCTCCCGTCTCCTTGTGCGCGTCAATCATGTCTGTGTAATCCATCTTGTAGATGTGGTCACCTGACAAAATCATCACGTATTCAGGATCTTGGCGGTCGATGTAACCAATGTTTTGGTAAATGGCGTGGGCCGTTCCCTCAAAGAACTTGTTACCTTCACCGTCTGAGCATGGTTGCAAAATTGATATGCCACCATCCATCACATTTAGGCCCCAGTCTGAGCCGTTCCCAATGTGTTGGTTCAATTCGTATGGTTCATATTGTGTGATGACCCCAACTGACGTCACGTTTGAGTTCGCCAAGTTACTCAACGTAAAGTCAATAATGCGGTAGCGTCCGCCGAATGGCACTGCTGGCTTAGCCAAGTTCTTCGTCAACTTGCCTAGTCGTGTTCCTTGTCCCCCTGCGAGGATCAAATCCGTTACTTTATCCTTCATTTTTCTTTCCCCGTGTTTGCTTCTTTTGCTTAATAATCAATGCCCCAGTTGCAGGCAAAATAACTGAAATTTCATAATGGTCACCGGCCAAGAAGGCTTCGTGCTCCGTTGGAATGTGCTTCCAAGTACCACCAAAGTCACTGTTTTCCGTGTTTAGGAGCACCTCGTACTTACCGGCCTTAGGCACGATAACGCGGTAATCATTCTTTTGTACCGGCAATGTATTCATCGCCATGATGAGTGTGTCGCTGGCCTTCTTACCACGACGCATAAACGCCATGGTGCCACGATACCCTTCGTCAGTTTGTGAGAAATCAACCCCTTCTGGTACAAAATCTTGTTCCCACAAAGCGTGTTGGTCACGATACAACTTGTTAAGTTCGGCAGTGAAGTGTTGCATACTACAGTTTAGACCGTCTTCTAGATCGCGCCACTCCAGCGGTTCTTCGTCACGCCATTCCAAGAATTGACCCCATTCACTACCCATGAAGCGCAACTTCTTACCTGGATGTGTCATCATCCAAACCATCATGGTGCGTAGGTTTGCGAATTGGTTATAACGGTCACCGAACATCTTGTGCATCAAGCTCTTCTTACCGTGAACAACTTCATCGTGTGATAGTGGCAACGTAAATTGCTCATCAAACGTGTACATGAAGCTAAACGTTAAGTTGTTAAATGCACCTGGTCGGTAAAGGGAATCTAGTTCAAAGAAATCAAGCGTGTCATGCATCCAACCCATGTTCCACTTGAAGTCGAATCCCAGACCCTCAGGTGATGTCACCCCAGGGTAGGCGGTCGCTTCTTCGGCGAACATCAACGCCGCTGGCACGCGATCATGAATAATCGCATTCAACTTTTGCAAGAATGCAATTCCTGCATAGTCGTAAGCTGTGCCATCTTCGTTACGCCAGTCTTCCTTGCCCGCATCTTGGTTGATGTAGATGATGTTTGACACACCATCCACACGTAGACCGTCAAAGTGCACATTTTCTAGCCAGAACAATGCGGCTGAAATCAAGAAGCTTTGCACTTGTGACTTCCCCAAGTCAAAGTTCCAAGTTCCCCAACGCACATTTTCAGCAATCGTACGGTTACCAGACTCAAATGTCGGCGTACCGTCAAAGCGATATAGCGCGTCGTAGTTCTTGATAAAATGACCTGGCACAAAGTCCAAAATCACACCGATATTGGCATTGTGGGCTTCATCAACGAAATATTGTAAATCTTGCAAACGACCCATTCGTGATGTTGCTGCGAAGAAACCATACGTTTGGTACCCCCACGACATATCCAACAAATGTTCCGTAATCGGCAACATCTCAATGTGGGTGTATCCCATTTCCTTAACGTACGGAATCAATTGATCCGCCAGTTCACGATATGACATGTATGACCCGTCCATGTGACGGCGCCATGATGTCATGTGCATTTCGTAGATATTAACCGGTTGGTTCAACTTGTCGCGTCGACCTTGACGACCACGATATAAGCCATCGTGCCACTTGTATGAATCCGTGTTTACAATCGCTGCAACACCGGGTTTCTTTTCGTATTCGTGAGCGAATGGATCTGTGCGTAGTAACACTTCACCATCACGCGTCTTAATGGCGTATTTGTAATAGTCACCTTCGTCCAATACGTCAGTCGTAACTTCCCAAACACCCGTCTCCTCTAACGGGGTCATGGCAAAGTCGTCGTAAATCGCCCAATCACAGTGTGCCGACACTAAGTGAATTTCTTCGGCGTGCGGTGCCCAAACGCGGAAAGTTAATTCCTGTCCGTTGCGCGTCACCCCAAAAAATTTATCTGCGCGATATGACTGACCAGTATTGAACAAGTATGCAGCTTGTAAGCTTTCGTTCAGTACATGTGGTTTCAGCATAATCATGGTCCTTCTTTCTTTTCTCTGGAAAATCGTCCGTTTCAGAGATTGTCTTTTAATCATATGCTAGAGATATGAAATCCATATCTGAGAAAATATGTTGTTTTTTCACACTTCCGCTCGGACAGTTGCCGAATTTGTTATTTTTTGAGCAAAGTTTTTGAAAAAAATTTGAACACTTGAATTTACAATTCAAGTGCAACACTAAGCTAAATAAAAACTGACTCATAATGAACCAGCGTAAAATGTAGTTTGTCTAGAACATACAGAACGCGAGGAAACATTATGAGTCATTATCATCAGCTTACCGCATTTGATCGCGGACGTATAGAAGTTTTACTCAGAGAAGGGTTGTCAATGCGTAGCATTGCAAAAGAAATTGGTAGAAGCGCTTCGACAATCTCTCGTGAGATTGCCCGCTGTGTTGG
>NZ_PVSN01000015.1 GCF_004766315.1 Weissella confusa
TCAAAAAACGCCCAATCGAAAAAAACACCCTGAAACCGTGCCAAGGTACTGGCAGTTTCAAGGTGATTTATCGTATTTTACTGATTTAGCTGTGGTTAAAAATTTAGTGCATGAATAATCCGGGTTTAACGTGATTCCCATTCTGCACGTATATGTATGCGACCTTAACGGGTGGCTTTTTTAATCTATCTCAATGCCTTTTTCTTTTAAGTTTTTAATACACTCTGTTAAATAGACGTTGTCGTGCTCGGGGTAAATCGGCGAAGTCAGAACTTCACTTGATAGTGAAGTATAAGCAGCTTCATTAGCTCCACGGTACAAGGGGTCTAACCACAATGCGCTAGGTTTATACCCGCGATTTAACATCTCGTTCATTACTAGTTGGTGATATTGAAATAATTTGTATGGTGAGTGGTCAAAGACGTAATTTACAGTTGCATGCTTCTTACCCCAACCAGCGCCACGAAGTGCACAACACTCTCTATGTTGCCCCAGCAATTGCTGACGAGGGAGTTTTGAGATTAAAGATTCGTGCCACAATCTCATATTAATAACTCCTTTCTAGGTAACGTGGTTAGTACGTCCAATTTTTAAAGAAGTAAAGATAGATAAAATCAACTATTGCGAAACCAACTATCCATGTAGCAGCTACGTGTTTAAAATAAGCTTCTTTCAACTTAAAGTAAGCATATAGAGATATAGAGATTAGCAATAGTAATGTGTTGACAATGATTAAAATTGTACGTAGCAAACGAATGCCTCGCTTTCATGCTTGCATAACCGCTTCGCGGGCCATATCTTCAAAGTAAGAAGGCAGTCCCAAGGATTCCATAAAGTTAACGTAGTTTCGATATTCGACCGGGGTATCTCGGAAGAATAAAACAGCTAAAAAATTTAACGCGAATTCGTGAGCATGACGTTCTTCCAGTTTCTTACTATAAGGTGAGAATGCATAAACCCCCTGACTACCCGTGTCTCCATCAATGAGGTGAGCTAATTCGTGCGCCAACCGAAAGGCGTATGAAAATTTAGTTTTAAATGAAACGTTCATGAAGATGACTTTCTCTTCAACGATTGCTACATCTGGATCGTGCATCCCAACATTAACTTTGATAATCACGATTCCACACTGACGAGCAATAGAGTTTAACTTTGAGATGACCGTTTGTATCACTCATCATCACCTCGTAACTTACGTAAGCTACGGACTTGGTCGATGATGAATTGCTTGTACTCATCTGATAATTCCATACCGTCCAACGCAAGAATAGTAGTATCTTGTTCAAGGTCTACTTTTTTATCTTCTTTCTTATTACTGTGCATCTCATCAGTGTTACCTAATAGGTAGTCTACTGATACACCGAGCACGTCTGCCACGGCTTGTAGTGTCTTTGCTGAAGGTTCCTTTGTTTTCCAACCGTAAATAACATTTGGAGAAAGTCCAGCTTGTTCAGATAGAACGCGTAGGCTACTAAATCCATGTTTTTTTGAAATTTCTTTTACTCGTTCAAACAGCGTCATATCAATACCTCAAGGGGCACAGGGGAATATTTTGCACTCTGAAAGTAACAAAAGTGTTTACTTGCACTTTTCTGTGTGCTATATTTATTCCTGTACCAAAGTTCTTTAAAAAAGTGGTGCACAAAAGCAAACGTTGATAACGATGGTATCTGACATGAAACGACGTTACAACAGTGTTTTTAGTGCGTTTATTTATGTGTATATCATAGCACTCCATGGAGTGCATGTAAACGAAAGAAAAGAACAAAAGTACATCAAATAATAAAAGGAGGTCGTGAAATGGTAGCAATTACGATTAACCAATCATATTTAGACAGGGTTGGACGATTGATTGGCGACATCTATGCGGCTCAAATGAAGGAAAAAGAAGTCTACGAGTATTTGGGTGTTTCTAAAACAACGTGGATGAATGTTAAGTCTGGTTTGGCCGGGCAAAACACTATCAACCGAGTTTTAAATGGTGCGGAGACGTATGTAGCTGGTGTCTTGAATGAACGCCGAAAGCAAATTAACTAAGGGAGAAATAAACATGACAAACGAAGTACAAGTATTTAACGGCTTGAAGGTTAAGGAAGTAAACGGACAAGTAATGTTCGATGCAGAAAGTGCAGCAATCGGGTTGGGTATCACGCAAGAGAAGAATGGCGTCATTTATGTTCAATGGAAGCGTGTAAATAATTACCTAAATAACGTTTCCGCACATGTGCGGAAAGATGAAAATTTTCCACTTGTGGGGAAGGGTGATTTCATTACTGAACCGCAATTCTATAAGTTAGCAATCAAGGCTAATAACGAAACAGCAGAACGTTTCCAAGATTGGGTAACAACTGAAGTTTTGCCAAGCATTCGCAAGACAGGCGGTTATCAAGTGAAACCAATGACACCAATGGAATTGCTAGAAACGCAATTCGAAGCATTGAAGGAAGTTAGTGCCGATCAGCAAGAGTTACGTGGTGAGTTTGCCAAACTAAAGGAACAGTTTGGACTGCCTAATGATTTGCGTAAGCGATTTACAAAGGCACGCAACAAGCGGGTTGTTGAAGTGATGGGCGGGTACTACGGAACAGCCTACAACACTAAGAAGTTGCGCAACGCAGTATACCGTCAACTCGGTAACGTCATTAAAGACCGTTTTGTTATTAGTGAGTTCGCCAACTTGCCAATGTCGAAGTTCGATGAAGCAATGCGTTTGACTCAAAACTGGCAACCAGACGAGGTATTGACGTTTGCCATCAACGGAGCCAATGAACAAGCACTTTTGGAGGTTTAGAAATGGCTAATAAAAATTTGACTGTAGCCGTAAAGCGGAGAGTTAGCAATATGTCACTAGCAGAATTAATCAATGATGGACTGAGTTTAAAGGGCAATAAGACCCGTTATTGGTTAGCAAATGTAACGGGTGTATCTATCGCAGCGTTATATGACGTATCGAACGGAAAACGAAATAGGTTAACTTTACCAGCGATGGTTAAAGTGGCCATTGCGTTAGATTTAGATTTGAACGAATTAAAGAAGATTGATTGGGACAATCAAGAACAAGGAGATAAACATGACGAATGAAGTTCAAAAAGACGTACTAGGTCAGAAGGATGTTGCTGAACTGTTTGGTCACTCGGTGAATTGGTTCAAGAACAACCTGCGTTTCACTAAGAAGTTCATGCAAAACGTGCCAAACAAGACACCTAATGCGATTCGACCAACATATTTACGTCACGATGTCGAACGCTTTAAAGAATTGAATGATTGGTGGTGATGAGATGCAATCGGTAGGGTATGCAATCGCAATTGCTGTTGGCAGCGTGGTGTTAATGGCGTGGCTCTTTGATTTCCTAGATGCACATGGATTCCACTTGCGACCACATTGGGAGAAGAAGATGAAGGAGGCAACTGATGATCAAGACGATTGTTAAGGCATTGGCTAACGCATTCGATGCGCTTGCACTCATTGGACTTGATAGTCAATTTGAGAAGCGTTCCAAAAAGGCAGCCGCCGATGTTGGCTGGGATCCAGATGAATATTGGAATGGCTTTGTTGAGTACAACAACTCACATCAATAACAATTGAATATGGGTCGCGCATCGCCAGATGCACATCAACCACTTACATGTAATATTTTTTCTCTTACTGTTTGTCTCATAACAACATGTTGGTGTGTGTCTTGGGGTGTGCGACCCAGAAAGGAATGGAAATGGATGAATTTACTCCGGTGATGATTTCACCGAAACAATTGGTTTCAATCTTCATCGTTCAAGGTGTCGAAAACTTGTACGACGAAGAGTTGGCTGACCAATTAGGAATTAGCGAGACTTCGTTGAGCATGATGCGTGAAGCAAAGTTTGATGGCATCTTAATGTCGCCTTGGTTGGCGTTGAATGTACATCGTCTTTTGTCAGAAAAGCACCATCTTATTGAATTCACAAAATACGTATTGGAGGACGATCATGGCGGATTATGATATTGGATCAACAGGTGTTGCGAAGTTGCATCACAGCTTTGCACCAGATAAGGAGTTTGACATCGAAGCAGAGCGTAAGCGCATTCTGCAAAATAATGGTCGTTTGGAACACCGTACTACTTGGGTAGCGCCTGGCGAAAATCAGGTGAAGAGAGATGAGTATGAAAGTCGGTACCAAGTGTTCAAGAAGATGCTAGACGCAGGTAAATCAGCAAGTGAAATTGCATCAGCTATTGGAGTGTCTAAGGTGACGCTGTCATCGATTCGTTATCGTGGACGATACCAAAAAGAAAACGCCTAACGGCTGCAACCGTTAAGCGTTGGTAATTAATTTGGGATAGTTAACTACCCTCTAATGATAACACAGGAGAAATATATGCCTAACGATTTACTTGATCCACCTAATGACGATGAGCCATGGGGTGTTGATTACAAAGATGATGAGATATGGCCAGGCGATGAAGTAGTTGAGATAGATTCATACCTAGTAAAGGTTGAAGATGCAGCTGACTTCATTGTTTGGTACGGAAATATCGTTGATACGGAGGAAGCGTAATGGCACAAGCCAACAATGAACGATATAAGGAATACGTGCGACGGACACTAGGTGATTTGTTCTGGCAACAGTTTGCAGGTGAAGACAAGACGGTGATTAAGGTTGCCCTGGAAGACCTGAAAGTTGAAATCGAACAAGCAATTAATCAATTGGAGGAAAGCTGATGCAGTTTTACGAAGCGGGCAAAATCCCAAACGTCGGCAACATGTATTTTGTCTACGGTGGTAAGGGTACTGGTAAGACAAGTTTGGCTAAGCAACTACCTGGTAACAAGTTGTTGTTCAGCTATGACGGTTCAACTAATGCAATTGCTGACACAAAAGATATTCGAGTAATCAGATTTGGACAATCGGACGCTGCACAAGCTCAGCAACAAACCAACTATTGGCTAGAGCGTATGTTGTACACAACAAACGATGAAGGTCAACGTGTGCCAATTGGTAAATTCGGCGCAATCATTTTGGACAATGTAACAGCATTGCAGAATTGGGTGATTAACAATATCGAGAATGCCAGCAAGGACGGACGTCAGAACTGGAACACAGTTCAAATGTGGTTCCGTGATCTAGCTATGTATCTTCGCGATACTAAATTACCAGTACTAGCAACGGCGCACGAGCTTCGAACAGAACTGACCGATGCAATCGGAACGCCACTGTTCAAGCCAGATATGAACGATAAGACATTCAACGCGTTTGCAGCACCGTTCGACGTTGTCGGACATATCGCAATTAAGAACGGCGAACGCATTATTGACCTTGACCCTGAAAAGGGAAACCAAGGCGCAAACCGCTTAGATGACCGCAAGGAAGTTAAAGCATCAGAACTAATCATTAGCGAAAACGAAGAAGAAAAGAACGAGGAACAATAATCATGGCATTTACTTTTAACTCACAAGACATCAAAGCTGCTTCAAAGGTTTTGGGATACGGTGGTGATTACCGAGTCAAGGTTCAATCTGCCGAGTATCAAGGTAAGGACGATAATCCACAGAGCAAGCAATTTGGTTCGGACAAGTTCCAAGTTGTCTTTGAGGTCATGGACGGGTCTGAAGCAGGCGCAACTATTCGTCACTTCTTCGTGGATGACTCATCTTCAACTGGTTACACACCATTCCGTTACCGTGAAATCAACGCCATGTTTGCTGGTATTGGCAGTGTGAATGACGGTGCTGCAATTGAACTTGCGAACGTTGGTCAATTCTTGCCTGGCCAGATTTTGTCTGTACGTGTTAACGAGTTTGAAAAGTTCACGACAAGCCAAGGACGCATCGGCTATTCGCCAAATGTTGCAGCATTTGGCGCACCTATCAAGGAGTCTGTGCCAGACAAGTCCAACCCACGACCAAAATTGAATGGTGCAGAGACATCTATCAATCCCGGATTATTCATGCACTAAATTTTTAACCACAGCTAAATCAGTAAAATACGATAAATCACCTTGAAACTGCCAGTACCTTGGCACGGTTTCAGGGTGTTTTTTTCGATTGGGCGTTTTTTGAGAAAAATGGGCACACTAAAACCAGCCAGATTTTGCTATTTTTTTGAAAATCTACTTCGTTGTTTTATTGCCACAAAGCATTTAGTCGTTCCCAAGCTCGCCAGAACAGACCATCGAATTGTTCTTGGATGCGGCTATCTAACGTCAAGATCACCTTGCGGGCGTGCTTAGTGACACGTCCCCCGATTTTTAACAAACGGTCTCGAAAGGTGTTGATTGTCC
>NZ_PVSN01000035.1 GCF_004766315.1 Weissella confusa
GATTGTCGAGATTAACATATCGTCCATCAAGTGCCATACGCTTCAATCGGGGATTTGACTTCAATCGGATGGTATAAAAAATATTGTTGCCTTCTAACGTTTCCATCAAGTCTGGCGTGGCGAAGCCGCTGTCACCACGCAAAATAATTGTCTGATGTTGAGCGGATAGACTAGTTGACAGATACCCTTGCACAAATTCAGTTGCACCATTACCGGTATAGGTATTGCCACTTCGCAACGATACCTGACGTACGGTTCCAGTTAAAGCATCGGTCATGATAAGCGGATGGTAACCGACGTTCAAGTAGTGATAATTAAAACCAATTTTTTCTTGATGACCAAAGGTCTCAAAGTAGGTTGAATCCAAATCTAGCACCAGTTCAGTGTTGACTGATATTTCATCAATTAAAGAGACAATACGACGATTTAATTCTTGTAGCTCATCAATGTCTTCGTTCGTGAGATGTGATAGAAATCTGGAAATAGTTGGTTGAGATGCCATGTTTTGCGCATAAACAAGTCGATGTTCGATATCTTGGGTCAAGTAATCTGCAACGTCGTCGTTGCGATAACCTTCGATAACTTGAATGAGCATTTGCAATAACAATTCTACCTTAGCATAGTGTGGATTTTTGCGATTATCGTTGAATTCAACGTTATTAAAGAGCCTGGAAACTACAGGTGAATTCAGAAACATACTAAGCAGTACGTTGCCACCATCCGAGGTAATTGGTGCCCCATTGTCTGAAACTGCAACTAAAGGGTTGCTAGGTAATACTTTTTGAGTCATAATTTTAGACGCTCCAATTTTTGAGTATTTGGTTTGTTTTTCACTAACAAAATATCATAAAAAAGAGCTCCTATGGTTTTCACCCAACGGGTGAAAGCGCAAAACCCGCTGAAACGGTATTAACTTGCTGTTTCAGCAGTTTTTTGTTTGTCTTGATGAATAATCCGGGTAAAACGATTTTTTGCGGAAAATCCTCAAATGAGCGAAATGGATCGGTTAAACTATGCATTAGCTAGTGAATTGTTTACTGACTTTTCTGAGATTGCAAAACCGCTAAACATGGTTGAAAGTGTTGTGCGGTCAGTACTTATTAGAAAAGAAAAATCAAAACGTAAATACGACAAAATCAAAGAATTCCTAAATTCACAAGCACTTGAGCAAGGCTTTGATATGGAACTCCTTGAGAAATATAGATGATAGTGACGCATCTAATATGAAGAAAACCCTGTAAGTTGGTGTGAATCCAAACTTACAGGGTTTTCTTTACTTAGCATAATGCGCTAGTTGCTGATTAAGTTGTAGGTGCAATCGGTCGACGGTGTCGGGACTAACAAGTTGGAAAGGGACGCCTTCAGAAATGACTGCTTCGTCCATCATAATCCACGTCCATGTTTCACCCGCAATGATTTGGGCGTCGTGGTTGTAAGTGAACACGATGATGGGTTGCGTTGTGCCTTCATAAACGTCAATCGCGATTGTATCGTCATTCACACTGGCAGCAGATGCAAGATATTGGTGAATCGCGTCAGTCGCGTTTGCCGCATCGGCGATGAAGTGACCGTGGCCAAATGCTTGTCGTACAACATTAATTGCAGCTAAAACAAGTTGATCTGTTTGCATAGTAATGGCTCCAATGTTTTTGATGCCTTCATTCTAGCATAGTCGCGATTGGTTAAAGTGTTTGAGAGTCACACTAAGAATGCGCATTTGGTAGACTTATCAATTTTTTGTTCGTTCTTTAAAAAATATAGGTTGACTTTAAAGTTTACAGTTTGATGTTTTTCTGAAAAATCTATCAAAAGGCTGTTATAATGACATTTAGTAAGGGAAATTTTATCGGTTAGGGTACTGAAGTGGTAGCTGTGGTTATGTTACCCCTTCATTTTTTTACGCTAAACGAAAAAAGTTTGTACGATGGGAACGGGATAGACGCGTATAATGCGTTTTGATTGTTTCGAAACCGTGTAAACGAGTGAGAGATAATTGAGGAGAGAGTGTCACATGGCAAAGACAACGAAGCTTTGCTTTCGGAGTGTATTAGCGATAATTGGTGTCATGATGCTTTTAACGAGTGCACCCAAAAATGTGAAGGCCGATGAAACACCGCGCTTTCAGGTGCAATTATTGAATGCATCAGTATCTGAGGCGAAGGCTGTGACTAAAGCTGAAACGATGTGGACGACTGCCTTGCAGGATCCGCAGATGTTTAAAGGAACGACAGCAACGCCAAATGTCACAACGATTACGATTTCATTTGACGACGCAAACAATATTACAGGTAACAGTAAGACGCAACAGGTTGCGGCTGATGTGCTAGGTGAAACAGCTGATATGCAAGGTGTGAAGCAGATTGTGATTCACACCAAGGGGATTCAGGAAGATTATGACTTAACATCATATGCGACTGAAAACAGCTTTCTAACGAGCGTATTAGCGCACGAAATTGGTCACGCGATGGGTCTGCAGCACAATTTGCAGGACAAAAATGATTTGATGTACCCAGTGAATTTAGGTCCAATTCAGGCCATTTCAGAGTGGGATGCGAGTCATTTACCGTGGCAAGTTGATACAGGAGCCATTCAACAGTTGGCGACAAAAAAGTCGTGGCTTTCGCAAGGTATGATGGTGCAACGAACATCTATGTTTGAAGCACGCGTTGCACACTTGCCGACTGTTTTTTGGACGATGGTTATTGGTTTAGCAGTTGCATCATTATTGGTTGTAGTGCGTGTAGTTGTTTGGCATCGCCAGGTTGTTAAGCAAATGCAACAAATGGCGACTGTCGCTGAAGTGAAAGAGTAAGAGAATGGCATCAAATGTGGTTGTGTCTGGTAAGGGTGATTATCGCAAGACACTAAAAGAGAAAGTTGACAGAAGGGGCACCCAGACAATGGGCATTATCGTTCTGTACGTAGTGACGAGCATTTTTGACATGTTTGTACAACCTAATTCACAATTCTGGATGATGCTATCATTGGCTGTTTTGACGACGGCCATTCTATTGTCAGTATCACGAGTTGTGTATACCGTATTGCTGCGGGGACTTACAAAAGGGTTGTTAGCGAACTTGCCATTAGTATTTTTGGTCGTTGCTTGGGTCTTTAAGGCTGTGGCGCTCAGCTATACAGTTCGATAAATAAGGGCGAAAGGGGCGTCTAACATGAACATGAGAAATAAAAAGTTGCTACTTGTAACAATCGCTAGTTTATCGATGATTGGCGTAACGGTTACAACGCAAACTGACCCAGTTGCAGCATCACCGTATGCTTCTGGTGTAGAAACGGAAGCGGTGAACAATCCTAAAGAAATTGTGATTAACTTGGTTGATGAAGCTGGCAACCCGGTTACATGGACACAAACGAATGGTGAAAATGGTGGTTCAAGTATTGAATATTTGAATCAAGATGGTGATTTGACTGGCATGAGTCTGATTCCGCTGCCGGATAATCTAGTCGCAAATTCAGCAATCACGGCTGACCAAGGCTACATTTATAGTGTAAATGACGGTAAGTTCTATGTGGATTTGTCGGCCATTTCAGGATCAGTGGCACATTTCACTCTAAACGTTGATCAGGACGGGGTTGCGCAGTCTGATGTTGTTACTGGGACTGACAGTGTGCCGGCTGAGCCACAATATGTGACGTCATCAGCGGTTGTGCCAAATGAACCACAATATATGACATCATCAGCGATGGTACCAAATGAACCACAGTACATGAGTTCATCAGCCGTTGTGCCAAACGAACCAATCGTTGCACCAGTTGGACCGGTTGCACCACACTCAGGTGCTTCAATCGCGGATTTGGTGCCAGCTACTTCAGCAACACCCGCTGATGTGACGGCCAAAAGTGAGGGATCGCAAGCGTCACACATCAACAAGCCAGTGATGCAAAAGTCGGACACGAGTGTCAGTGTGGCACCGAACGTGATTGCACAGGCTGCTTCAGTTGCAACCACAACGCCAGTTACGGCGTCAAATGTGGTGTCTACATCAACCCCAGTTGTTGCAACGCCAATTGCGTCAGTGGTTGGCTCAGTAGCTAACGCTGGCAATCAGACAAACCTTGCAACGAACCAAACATCTGGTTCGTCTGTACAGAGTACACCAGCATCAGTGAATGCGACGCAAACACAAGTGCAAGTGCAAGCGGTTAGGAAGCCTGATTTGATTAGTTCTATTTCAGATTTACCAAAGGCATCAATCTGGACGGATAAAGCGCGTACTTTCTCAGCTATTTCAATTGGTATGAGTGTGGTGGCTGTTGCAGCACAATTCTTGATGACGAAACTAGGGTTTATCAAGAGTTTTTTGTAAAATATGGAACTAAATCCACCCAGTTGCCGAGGCATCGACTATAATAACTATATTGATTGAAAGTTAGTTGATGATTTTTGCGACAAAGGGGGTAATCACGATGGCATTTGTAATGAGCATTTTAAGTTTGTTAGCTGCAGTTGTTGCATTCGTTGGTTATTGGATTAGTCAAAAGGCAGAAGCACGTTCTGATAAAACCGAACAGGTTGAACGTACAGAAAAGCATGAACTAGTGACATCAAATTAATGGTATTGCAGTTGCACTTTTCATATAAAAGTGTTATTGTAGATACTGTTAATGAATAAGCTCTTAGTTGAGTGGCCAGGAACGAATTTCCTTGGCCGCTCATTTTTTTAGGGTTTTACCTCTGACATAGATGATTTTCGGAACGAAGGGAGGGAAAACATGGCAAACGTTGTAGAAACAGTGCAAGCTGTCCTCACGCCTGAGTTGGCAGACCACGGGTTTGACCTATGGGACGTGATTTATGAAAAGCAAGATTCAGATATGGTCTTGCGTGTGTTGGTTGATCGTCTTGATGGCGCAATTAACATGGACGATTTGGTGATGTTGACTGAATTGATCGGTGAACGTTTGGACCAAATCGAACCAGATCCATTCCCAGAGGCATACCTAATGGATGTCTCATCACCTGGTGCGGAACGTGAACTAAAGCGTCCACAAGATTTCGAGTGGGCCCTTGAAAAGTATATTCACGTGAAGTTAAACCAACCGATGGACGGACAAAACGAAATTGACGGTGAATTAGCGGCGGTGACTGACGACGAATTGACGTTGGCAATCACAGTTAAGGGAAAGCGCAAGACAATTGCGGTGCCACGCGCCGACATCAAGTCTGCTAACCTAACAATCAGTCAAGAACGCATTTTGACCACCCCTGAAGATTTCGAATGGGCAATGAACAAGATGGTTCGCGTTTCGACGTACCAAAAGATTGATGGTAAGAAAGACTTTGCTGGTGAGTTGACGGCAGTCTCAGATGAGACGTTGACGATTACGATGGATGATGATTCTGAAGTCGAAGTCCCACGCGCTGCAATTGCACAAGCACGTCAAGCAAATAACTTCTAATTTATATGGAGAATCCAAATGAGTAAGGAATTAGTTCAAGCTCTTGACGCTTTGGAGCAAGAAAAGGGTATCAAGGCTGAAGTCTTGGTAGAAGCGATTGAAGAGGCTTTGAAGAAGGCCTACGAAAAGAACTATGACGAATCAGAAAACGTTGAAGTTCAATTCGATCAAAAGAAGGGTAACATCAAGGTTTACTCAGTTAAGACTGTCGTTGAAGAAATTGACGAGCCTTACGAGCAAATTACGTTGGAAGAAGCTTTGGAATTGAACAAGGCTTACGAAATCGGTGATGAAATCCGTTTCGAAGTCACACCTGCTGACTTCGGACGTTTGGCTGCACAAACAGCTAAGCAAATCATCATGCAAAAGGTTCGCGAAGCTGAGCGTGGTGTTGTGTATGACAAGTTCATCGGTTATGAGAACGAAATCATTACGGGAGAAGTTGAGCGTCAAGACTCACGCTTCTTGTACATCATTTTGCCAGGTAACCAAGAGGCTGCCATGAAGCAAGGTGACCAAATGCCAAACGAAACGTACCGTATGGGTGACAAGATCAAGGTCTTGGTTTCACAAGTTCAAAACGAACAACGTGGACCTCAAGTCTTTGTGTCACGTACGCACGCTGACTTGGTAAAGCGTTTGTTTGAAGCTGAAGTGCCTGAAGTCTTCGATGGAACGGTTGAGATTAAGTCAATCGCCCGTGAAGCTGGTGACCGTTCAAAGATTGCGGTCTACTCACACAACAGCAACTTGGATGCCGTTGGTACGATGGTTGGACAACGTGGTGCACGTGTGCAAGCCGTTGTTAACGAGTTGTCAGGTGAGAACATGGATATTGTTGAATGGACTGAAGATCCAGCCCAATTCATCAAGAATGCTTTGAACCCAGCTGAAGTTGTTGAAGTTATCTTCGATCCAACAAACGACCGTGCCGTTACGGTGTTGGTTCCTGATTACCAATTGTCATTGGCTATTGGTAAGCGTGGACAAAACGCTCGCTTGGCTGCACGTTTGACGGGCTTCAAGATTGACATCAAGCCTGAAAGCGAACGCGATGCAGTGATTGCTGACATGGCGAACCGCGAAGAAGAAGCCGCAAACGCACCAGTTGTTGAAGCTGATGTTGCGGACGACTTCGAGGAAACTGACGAAGCCTAAGGAGGTATGCTCATGAAGCCACGTAAGATTCCAATGCGAAAAGACATCGTGACTGGTGAAATGGTACCAAAGAAGGAACTCGTGCGCGTCGTACGCACCCCCGAGGGTAACGTTGAGCTTGATCCAACCAACCGTGCTAATGGTCGCGGGGCCTACATCTCATTGTCAGTAGAAGTTGCTGAGATGGCTAAGAAGAAGCGCACGTTTGACCGTGTGTTTGAAACGAAGCTAGATGACAGCTTTTATGATGAGTTGATTGCATACGTTGATCACCAAGCAGCACGTAAGGAATTGTTCGGCGATGCAAAATAAGCAAAAGCTATTAAATCTCCTTGGCCTAGCGCGCCGTGCTGGTAAGCTAGTGACAGGTGAGGATATGGTACTTGGTGCTATTCGTAACGGGAAAGCCAGTTTGGTTTTCTTCGCTAACGATGGTGGTCAAAGTAGCATGAAGAAATTTACAGATAAGACAAACAGCTATAACGTGGCATTTACAACCGCTTTGACACGTCAAGAATTAGCTGATGCAACCGGATTAGCGCGAACAGTGATTGCTGTTGCAGATCGCGGATTTGCTAAAAAGATGCGGGAATATCTAGAAAACTAGGGAGGATGACACATGACCAAGCGCATTTACGAATTGGCGAAGGAATTGAATGTTTCATCAAAGGACTTGGTGTCAGCAGCTGAAAAGGCTGGTATGGACGTTAAGAACCACATGTCAACGATTGACGATAACGCTGTGAAGACGTTGACGAACGCTGTAAAGCCAGCTGCTAAGCCAGCGCCAAAGGCCGAAAAGAAGGCTGAGGCACCTAAGAAGCCTGCGCAAAACGCGCAAGCTGCTCCTAAGGCTGCACAAAACAACGGTGGTAACAACCAAAACCGTAACAACAACCAAGGTAACCAAAACCGTTCAAACAACAACGGTAACGGTAACCAAGGCGGTAACCGTAACAACAATAACAACCGCAACAACAACCGCGGTGGTAACAACAACGGTCGCCCTAACAACAACTGGAACGGTAACAACCGTAACAACAAGAAGGGTAAGAAGGGGCCAGGACGTAACCGTAACAACGAGAACCGTCCAGCACCTACTATACGTAAGGACCAACCATTGCCAGAGACTTTGGTTTACTCAGTTGGTATGAACGTACAAGATATCGCTAAGTTGATTCACCGTGATGCAACGGAAATCATCAAGAAGTTGTTCATGTTGGGTGTGATGGTTAACCAAAACCAATCATTGGATGCTGACACAATCGAAATCTTGGCTGCCGATTACGGTATTGAAGCTGAGCAAAAGGTTGAAGTCGACATCGCCGACATCGACAAGTTCTTCGAAGAAGAGCAAGAGAACACTGAAAACTTGGCACCACGCGCCCCAGTCGTTACGATCATGGGACACGTTGACCACGGTAAGACGACCTTGCTTGACTACTTGCGTAACTCACACGTTACGGAAGGCGAAGCTGGTGGAATCACGCAACACATCGGTGCTTACCAAGTTAAGACTGATGAAGGTCGTGTGATTACGTTCTTGGACACGCCTGGACACGCGGCCTTTACGGCAATGCGTGCGCGTGGAGCTGATATCACTGATATCACGATCTTGGTTGTGGCTGCCGATGACGGTGTTATGCCACAAACAATCGAAGCTATTAACCACGCCAAGGCTGCTGGAACGCCAATCATCGTTGCGGTTAACAAGATTGATAAGCCTGGTGCAAACCCAGAAAACGTTATCAACCAATTGATGCAATACGAGTTGATTCCAGAAGAGTACGGTGGTGACACTATCTTCGTTAACATCTCAGCTAAGTTTGGACAAAACATCGACGAATTGTTGGAGATGATCTTGTTGACGGCTGACGTGATGGACTTGCAAGCTAACCCTGACCAACGTGCCGCTGGTTCAGTTATCGAAGCTCGTTTGGACAAGGGTCGTGGAACGATTGCTACGGTCTTGGTTCAACAAGGAACGATGCGCGTTGGTGACCCAATTGTTGTGGGTAACACATACGGACGTGTTCGTACGATGACGAACGACCGCGGTCGTCGTGTTAAGGAAGCCGTTCCTTCAACACCAGTTGAAATTACTGGTTTGAACGACGTGCCATCAGCTGGTGACCGTTTCGTTGTCTTCGAAGACGAAAAGACGGCTCGTGCTGCTGGTGAAGAGCGTGCAAAGCGTGCTTTGATCGCCGAGCGTAACCGTAACAACGTCGTTTCAGTTTCAGACTTGTTCAACAAGATGGCTGAAAAGCAAATGAAGTCAGTGCCTGTTATCATCAAGGCCGACGTGCAAGGTTCTGTTGAAGCCTTGGCTGGTTCATTCCGTAAGATCGACGTTGATGGTGTTAAGGTTGATATCTTGCACACGGCCGTTGGTGCGATTAACGAATCTGACGTAACGTTGGCTGAAGCATCTGGTGCTATCATCATCGGATTTAACGTTCGTCCTACGCCACAAGCTAAGCAACAAGCTGATGCTGACAAGGTTGATATTCGTTTGCACAACGTTATCTATAACGCTATCGACGAAATCGAAGCTGCTATGAAGGGTCAATTGGATCCAGAATTCCGCGAAGAAATCGTTGGTACGGCTGACGTTCGTGAATTGTTCAAGGTTTCAAAGATCGGTACGATCGTTGGTGGAATGGTAACGTCAGGAAAGATTACGCGTAACTCATCAGTTCGTTTGATCCGTGATGGTATCGTTATCTACGATGGTAAGTTGGCTTCATTGCGTCGCTTTAAGGATGACGTTAAGGAAGTTAAGAACGGTTACGACTTCGGTTTGACGATTGAAAACTACAACGACGAGAAGATTGGTGACGTTATCGAAGCCTACGAAATGGTTGAGATTCCTCGCTAATTCCCTCAGAAAATGGAGAGCTAAGAATGGCACAACAAAATTTCCGTGTTGGACGTCTTGAACAAGAAATCCAACGTGAAGTGAACGATTTGTTGCTTAAGCGCATCCGCGACCCACGTGTTGAAGGTGTGACGGTTACTGGTGTTGAAGTTACCGGTGACTTGCAACAAGCAAAGATTTACTACAGTGTCTTGTCTGAGTTGGCATCTGTTAATCAAAAGGCAGCTGCTGGTTTGGAAGCTACAACTGGCTTGATTCGTAAGGAATTGGGTTCACGTTTGCAAATCTACAAGACGCCAGAATTGAAGTTCGTTAAGGACGAATCTGTCCAATATGGTAACAAGATTGATGATTTGATTCGTCAATTGCACCAAAACGACTAATATTTAGAGAATGGCGACCTGTGATGGGTCGCTATTTTCATACATAAAGCAGACTGGGAATGTCGGAGGTCTTAGACCTCCGACGTGACCAAGTCGCCCTTATCAGGTGCGTCGTTGGTCTTGCGCCTGACTGAAGTCAGGGGTTTTAGACCAACAGCTGCTGTGATAGACTAAATGAGAATTGAGGACTGAATCATGGATGGTATTTTGCCAGTTTACAAAGAGACAGGAATGACGTCACACGATGTGGTGTTTAAGCTCCGCAAGATTTTGCACATGAAGAAGATTGGGCATGCAGGTACGCTTGATCCCTCTGTTGATGGTGTTTTGCCAGTCGCCTTGGGAAAGGCAACGAAGACAATCGAATTTTTGCAAGAATCAGGCAAGATTTACACTGGTGAAGTGACATTTGGCTTTGCGACAACGACGGAAGACTTGGATGGTGAAGTGGTTGAATCTCAACCATTGACACGTCCGTTCACCGATGAAGAAATTGCTGATGCAATGGCCAAGCTAACTGGTGACATTATTCAAATTCCACCAATGTTTTCAGCAGTTAAAGTGAATGGTAAGCGCCTTTATGAGTACGCACGTGCCGGTGAAACGGTTGAACGACCAGAACGCCATGCGACAATCTATCGTTTTGAGCGTACGTCTGATACGACATTTGATGCCGAGACCGGGACACAAAAGTTTACGTTTGTAGCTGAGGTCTCAAAGGGAACGTATATCCGCACGTTGGCTGTTGATTTGGGAAAGACGTTGGGTGTTCCAGCCGTTATGAGTCAATTGACGCGTCAAAAGGCGGGTGGCTACGACTTGTCACAAGCCCACAGTTTGGCCGACATCCAAGCGATGATGGACGAAACGGGTAATGTAGATGCTTGGTTACAACCATTGGGTAGCGCGGTTGCTCATTATCCACATGTGGCAATCACTGATGAACAATGGGCAAAGGTAAAGAATGGTATTGGATTGCCAAAGAATGTGCATGAACCGGTTGATGAGAAGATTGTGATTACCCACGATGGTGATGTGAAATCAGTCTTTGAGTGGCGTGAAGATAAGGATCAATACCGCCCATTCCGAACATTTTCAATTGAATAATCTTTTAACGAGTTCACGTTTTTTACGTGGGCTCGTTTTTTTGTGTGGGATAAGGGCTCATGTTAAAAATATTCATATTTAGCCAGTATTCTACATGTAAGAATACTTGATATTATTGGGGGATAATATGATGGAAAAGCCCAAAGTTGTCATTTTGGGGGCCAGTTATGCTGGCTTGATGGCGTTACGTCATTTGCAAAAGCGTGGTGACGCCTCATTTTTGGAGATTACGCTCGTTGATCGCAACCCATACCACTACGAAGCAACTGACTTGCATGAAGTAGCAGCTGGTGCGTTAGATGCTGATCGAATTACGTATCCGATTGACCATGTGGTTGATGATAAGATGACGTATTTCGTAGAAGACACGGTGATAAAGATTGATAAGCAAGCACGTCGCGTTGAATTGGCCAACCACGAAGCATTGTCATATGACTATTTGATTGTAGGATTGGGATTCGAGTCAGAGGACTTCGGTATTCCAGGTGTGCAAGAAAACGCGTTGGCAATGGATTCAGTTGAATCAGCGCAACGTATTTATCAACATATCGAAGACGAGATGCACGCATACCGTGAAGATAATGACCCACGCCACTTGCACATTGTGGTAGCCGGAGCTGGTTTTACGGGTGTTGAGTTGTTGGGTGCATTGTCTGAGCAACGCGAGAAGTATGCTGAAATCGCGGGGGCTGCACCAAATCAAATCCAAATTATGGCGGTTGACGGTGCACAACGTCCATTGAGTGTCTTCTCAGAAAAGTTGGTTAACTACGGTATT
This sequence comes from Weissella confusa, assembly GCF_004766315.1. Taxonomy (GTDB): domain Bacteria; phylum Bacillota; class Bacilli; order Lactobacillales; family Lactobacillaceae; genus Weissella; species Weissella confusa_A. The sequence goes on from NZ_PVSN01000035.1 coordinate 11,726, forward strand.
GACGTTTTGCGTGGCTGAGGCGCAGTGATTGAGTCTGGAAAGGGCATTGATTCCGTTGAGCCAGGCGTGTTGAAGTACTCAGACCGTCAAACAGTCGTGCCAGGTGAAGTGGTCGCTGGCACGATTATCTGGACGACTGGTGTCCGTGGTTCACACGTGATGGCTGATTCAGGTTACACGGGCAAGCGAAACCGTAATTCAGTGAACCGTTACTTGCAAGATCCGGAAGATAGTCATGTTTACTTGGTTGGTGACGTCGCCGCAGCGATTGATCCAGAGAGTGAGCAACTTTTGCCAACGACGGCTCAACTGGCATTGGTTATGGGTGAAATTGCAGCTAAGAATGTTATCGCGGACATTACTGATTACGAGTTGACTGAGTTTAGCTACAAGTCATTGGGAACGGTTTGCTCAATTGGTAATACCAGTGCAATCGGTGTGGTCGGCACTGACCATCAGGTGAAGGGATACCCAGCTTCAATGTTGAAGAAGGTTATCATGAACAAGTCATTGATGGAAACTGGTGGTATGAAGGAAGTGCTATCGAAGGGTCGCTTCGATTTGTATCACTAATAAACACAAAAGAACTAACTTTGACAACGGGGTTAGTTCTTTTTGTTTGCTTATTAATTGTGCGTGATTTAAAATTTAGTTATTGAAAGCGCTGTCATTTTTGCGCAGTAACATAAGAGAAGATAAGAATTTGGGGTAATGATTATGACGAAGCATATTGTGTTGGTTGATGCGGCTGGAATGTCAATTTCAATGTTGGCAAATAAGATGAATGATGCAGCTGAAAAGGATGGCTTGGACGTTTCCACGGTTGGCGTGGCAGACATGGCCGCTCGTGACCAAATCGCAAAGGATCAACCAATCGTAATTATGATTGCACCACAAGTGAAGTACATGCATGCCCGTTATGAAGAAGAGTACGGGGCTGACTATCCAGTTGTGGACATCAACATGATGGATTATGGCATGATGAAGGGTGAGGCAATTTTGCAAGCTGCCTTGGCTGCCGAACGTAGCTAAGTAAAAATATGACCATTTTATGAACGTCTGCATTTAGCAGACGTTTTTCTGTATACTTATCTTATGCAAAAATGCATAAGGAGTAAGGTATATGGGTAAGAAATTAAAGGTAGCAGGAATTGTTATCTTGGCACTGATGGGTATCAGTGCGCTTAGTGGTGGTTCAGACAAGTCGGATTCGGCTGATACAACAACGTCTTCGTCGGTGACATCACATAAAGTGGTGAAAAAGTCTTCTTCGAAGTCTTCATCTGAAACCTCATCATCTGCATCATCGTCAACGGAAAAGTCATCTTCAGTGGCGAGTTCAACGAGCAGTTCTGAAGCAAGTGATGCAACCAAGGGATTGGCGAAGGCTGATGATCATGGCCTAACGGGTGCGGTGCAACAGCCATTGGCGTATGCGACATCACGTCAAATGGTGATGCAACCGCTTGATCATTTGCACCGAGCAGTTGATAGTCACATTCAATTGTCGAATGATGAAGAACCAACTGCAAAGCGTGCGCCAAGTTTGTCATATGACCCGGTTGGTTGGCACAACTACAAGATGTACTATGGTGATGGTTCAAAGAGTGCTTGGTTAATGGCCCGTGGTCACTTGGTTGGTTACCAATTTTCAGGGTTGAATGATGAACCACGTAATTTGGTACCAGAGACGGCTTGGATGAATTCAGGGAACTATTCTGGTATGGACCAAGGTAATTCGGATAGCATGTTGTACTATGAGAACCAACTAGATAACTGGTTGGCCTTGCACCCAAATTATCGTTTGGATTATCAAGTAACCCCTTTGTATTCAGGGGATGAATTGTTGCCGCGTGAAGTACGTTTGGCATACGTTGGCTACGATCAAAATGGGCAAACCATTGAAATTCGCTTTGGTTCACAACATGAGACAAGCGGAAACGGTGGTGCAACAGTCGTTTATCTGGCTAACGTGAGCCCAAATGCAACGATTGACTACGCAACTGGTATGGCAACTGGTACGGTCGAAAAGGCTGCTGCTCCAGTCGCCGCTACACCGGTTGAATCAACGCAACCTGCGACACAACCAGCCACTCAGCCAGAAGCAGGGCAGGGCGACCGTGTTGTTTATGTGACCGGTGGTGGTTCAAGCAAGGTTTACTGGTATGGGACTGACCGCATGCCATCAAGTACGAACATGAATAACGTCGTGCAGATGACGGAAAATGAAGCGATTCAAGCGGGGAAGCGTCACAGTATGACAGAATAATAAATAAACGCTCATTCATTTATAAATAGCGTTAAATCAAGACTATTACTGACTAAACCCCGCCTAGTGCGGGGTTTTATGGTATGATAAGGGCATTGAAATTTTTGGATGTGAGGGCAGTTGAAATGGAAGTTATAACATTACATCACCCATTTGATAATGAGAAAATCGCTGATGAGCCAGTTGTGTTGGCAATGGGATTTTTTGACGGCGTTCATGCTGGTCACCGTGCGGTTATCAACCGCGCGCAAGTTGAAGCACAACGTCGTGGGGTGAAGTTGGCTGTGCTGACTTATGATCAACATGCGTCAATCGTGTTTAAGACGCATGATGCCCCACTCACTTATTTGACAACTTTGCCACGTAAGCTTGAGTTGTTGGTGTCGCTTGGTGTCGACATTGCTTATGTTGTGAACTTTACGTCAGCACTAGCTAAGGTTGCGCCACAAGATTTTGTTGATCAATATATGGTTGGGTTGCATGCCCAAGCAGTTGTAGCTGGGTTCGACCACACTTATGGGGCTCGTGATGCTGCAGCTGATATGGCGCACCTACCTGCTTATGCGCAAAACCGTTTTGATGTCATTGAAGTGGCTCGTGTTGATGTTGACGGTGAAGAAGGCGCTTCAACGCGTGCCCGTCAATTGGTCGATGCAGGCCGTGTGGACGAGCTGAACGATTTGTTGACGCAACCATATGAAACAACGGGTGTCGTGGTTCACGGTGAAGCACGTGGTCGTGAGATGGGCTATCCAACTGCGAATATTGAAACGACGCCGGGTGAGCGATTGCCTGGTATTGGTGTTTATACCGTTGAGCTACAAGTCGGTGAGCAATGGTATGGTGGTATGGCATCAATTGGTTACAACGTCACGTTTGGTGAGAATCGTCCTAAGACTGTTGAAATTAACTTGTTTGATTTTGCATCTGAAATCTATGGTGAGCATGTTAAGGTTCGTTGGCACCACTACATTCGTGGTGAAATGAAGTTTGATGGCATGGATGGACTAATCGCTAAGCTAGCGGATGACGAAACTGTCTCACGTCGCTTTTTAGCAGAACGTTAATCGAAAAAAGAAAGGGGACAAATCATGTCTTTTGATGGTCTCTTTACGCACGCAATGGTGCGAGAGTTGAATGAAACATTGGCTGGTGGTCGCATTATGAAGATTCACCAACCATATCCCAATGAAATTTTCTTGGTGATTCGTAATAATCGTACGAATTATCCAGTGCTTCTGAGTGCGCACCCTTCGTTTGCGCGTGCTCAAATTTCACGTATTAAGTACACGAATCCGCAAACAGCACCCAACTTCGCGATGATGTTGCGTAAGCACTTGGAAGGCGCACAATTGTTGCGTGTTGAACAAGTTGCAAACGACCGTATGATTAAGTTCACCACATCAGGCCGTAATGAATTGGGTGATGAAGAGAAGACGTCTTTGATTCTTGAAATGATGGGCCGTCACTCAAACTTGTTCTTGATTGATGATCCAACGCAACGCATTTTGGATTTGATTAAGCACGTGCCAGCGGATCAAAACCGTGTGCGCACGCTGATGCCTGGTGGTACGTATGTGATGCCACCAAAGCAAGATGTTGTGAACCCATATGAAACGTTGGATGGGTTAGCAAACTTGATTTTGGACAACCCCGACGTGGCTGATTTGGCCAAGGGAATCCAACACACCTTCCAAGGATTCGCCCGCGACTCAGCTTTGGAATTGGCTACTGTGCTACAACAAGAAGGCGATGCCATGAAGTTGGCACAAGACTGGTTTGCTCGCTTTGACAAGCCAGCGCCCCGTTTAATTTCAACTGATAAGGGCGTTGACTTTGCACCGTTTGATTGGCTGACACTGGCCGGGAATGTGGTGGAATACCCTACGCTTAGTGAAATGTTGGATGGTTACTTTGCTGAGAAGTCAGAGCGTGATCGTGTGCAACAACAAGCAGCGGTTGTTTTGCGTGTTGTTCGTAACGAATTGAAGAAGAACAAGACCAAGATTAAGAAGCAACAAGCTGAATTGGACGCAGCGGACAATGCTGATGAATTCAAGATTAAGGGTGAATTGTTGACGACATACATGCACCAAATCGAGCGTGGCATGACGTCAATTGAGTTGCCTAACTATTACGATGACAACAAGCCTTTGAAGATTGCGTTGTCTAACCAAATTGGTCCATCTCAGAATGCCCAAAAGTACTTTACGCGTTACAACAAGTTGAAGACGTCTGTTAAGTACCTAAATGAGCAAATTGCCATGGCACAAGAAGAAGTGGATTACTTTGAGAACTTGTTGGCCCAAATCGATATTGCATCGCCAAAGGATATTGAAGAAATTCGCCAAGAGTTGATTCAAGAAGGCTACATGCGTGTGCAAAGCAAGAAGAAGCAGAAGCCACAAGTTAGTCAACCTGAGAAGTTTTATGCTACGGATGGTACGTTGATTGAAGTTGGTAAGAACAACTTGCAAAATGAACGTTTGTCAATGAAGACAGCCGCTAAGTCTGATATTTGGTTGCACACGAAGGATATTCCTGGTTCTCACGTTATTATTCACGATGCTGAACCTTCTGAGGAAACGTTGCTTGAAGGCGCAATGTTGGCGGCCTATTTCTCAAAGGCCCGCGATTCAGCAAATGTACCGGTCGATTACTTGCCAGTTCGTCGTTTGCGTAAGCCAAATGGTTCAAAGCCTGGATTTGTTATTTTTGAAGGTCAAACAACGATGGCGGTGACGCCTGACTTTGCGATGGTTCAAAAGCTACGTCAAAACAAGCCAGTGCAAGCTCAAAATTAACAATAGTTAATAATAAAAGGCCGGATTCGCCGAAATCCAGCCTTTTATTGTGTCCTAAACATTAAGGGTCTCTTAATCAAGAATACAACTCTGTAATCATTGTCCCATTTTTAGTAAAATGGGAATTAGAATACAGAAGGGTGCGTCATGATTAAAGAAATTGCTTTAGCTGATTTGGACACAATGCGTGCAGCAATCGCCGCTGGTGTAAATCGCGTTGAATTGAATAGTCGTTTAGACTTAGGTGGCCTTACACCAGATGATGAGACAGTTGCGACAGCCGTTAAATTGGCCCAGGATGCTGACGTTGACTTAGTTGTCATGGTTCGTCCACGTGGCGGCGATTTTGATTATTCAGACGCCGAGATTAACACGATGCGCGAGTCACTGATTCATTTCCGGGCTTTGGGTGTCAAAATGGTGACATTTGGGGTTGTTGATCAAGAAAAGCGTTTGGCTCGTGACCGTATGGTGAAACTACTTGAGGCTGCTCTGCCAATGCAGGTGGTTTACCACATGGCGTTTGACGATATTAAGCCAGAGTGCCAGCCGCAAGCACTGCGCTGGTTGGCGAATTATGGCGTTGTACGCGTTTTGACGCACGGCAGTGATTTAGCGCAACCGATTACCGAAACGGTGGGGCATTTGAAGGACACCATCGCGCATGCACCAGCTGGATTGACGATTTTACCGGGTGGTGGGGTGACGTTCGAAAACGCAACTTGGTTGGCAGACGAGTTGCATGTGTCTGAATTACACGGCTCAAAGATTGTTTCATTAGTCGCGACAACCGCTTTGTAAACGTAAGTGCAGGCTTTTTGTCCCACATGTGTAATACAAAAAGCGTATAATTAGTTAGTTAAATCAGGAGGACGGCATGAAAACTGTCTTAGAAGCGTTACGCGATACCGAAAAACAATATAAATCCATTTTAACGAGAATCACGAAGGAACAAAGCGTTACCATTGCGGAATGGCAATTGTTGAACCATGTTTCTGAGGGGTTCGATACCCAAGATAAGCTTTCTGAGGAAACTGGCTTGGATAATTCAACATTGTCTCGTCAATTGAGCTCATTGTTGAAAAAGGAATTGGTATCAAATATTGCGGTGGGCCGTGATCGACGCCAATTGATTTATGAATTAACGCTTAAGGGGAGCGATGTGTTGACGGCTGTCAACCAACAACACACCCATTATGAGGAAACGATTTTTAAGTTGTGGTCGGCTGAAGAAAAAAGCATGGCTCGCATCCTATTGAATCGTTTGGAAAACTCATTAAGTAAGCAAATGTAGGAGGAAGAGCATGGCGAAGCATGCAGTTGTTATTTCTTTGGACGCACTTGGAAGCGCGGATTTGGCCGCACGATTGCAATTTTTGCCAAACATTGCAAGTTTAATCGCAGATGGTACGTGGGTTAAGGAAGTTAAGGGCGTTTATCCGTCAATTACCTATCCTTCACACATCAATCATCACGGGGACTTACCCAAAGTCGCACGGTGTGGTTAATGCGACGCTCATGCAACCAGAACGTGAATCACCAGATTGGTTCTGGTACGCAAAGCACATTAAGGTGCCAACGGTGTATGATTTGGCTCGTGAAGCCGGCATGACAACCGCTGCCTTTTTGTGGCCCGTAACGGCCGGCGCTAAGATTAACTGGAATATTGCTGAAATTTTCCCAAATCGTATTTGGACGAACCAATATACGACGTCACTACGCGCCAGTTCAACGTTGTTCTTGTTGCAAATGGATCGTAAGTTTGGACACTTGCGTAAGGGCATCCAGCAACCAGAACTAGATAATTTCATTACGGCAGCAGCAGTTGATACCATCAAGACAAAGAAGCCAAATTTGACGTTGATTCACTTGGTGGACATGGATTCACACCGTCACCGCTATGGCGTTCGTACACAACAAGCATGGGATGCTTTGGCTCGTTTGGACCAACACGTTGGTGATTTGATTCAAGCAACGAAGGATGCTGGCATTTTTAAAGACACGGATTTCATGGTCTTGGGTGACCACTACCAAATGAACGTGTCAAAGATGATTCACTTGAACATGTTGTTTGCTGATCGTGGTTGGCTTCGTGCAACGCACAATGGTCGCGTAGCCCGTAACTGGCAAGTACTTGCTAAGCACACAGACGGTGCAACATATGTGTACTTGAAGGATGCGAGTCTTTTGCAACAAGTGCAAAAGATGGTCAGTGAAGTCGAAGGTGTTAAGGCAGTCTACGATCACAGCGAACTCGTTGAGTTTGGGGCTGATCCGGAAGCATCTTTGATGGTGGAGGCAGAAAAGGGCTACTACTTCACCGACGAAACGCGTCGACCAGCAGTGGTTGAAGAAGTAACAAATGAAATGTTGGAACGTGGTGAAGTTGACCGTTACAAGGGAACTCACGGCTACCACCCAGACAATGAGGATTACACGACGACTCTTATTTTGAACGGACCTGACATTAAGGCTGGTCAAGAATTGGCGTTGGATATTGATTTAACGTCAGAGGGACCAACGATGGCTAAGTTGCTTGGCTTACAATTTAATACGCCAACTGCTGGTCATGTGATCGACGAGGCGTTTAAGGAGTAAGAATGAAGAAGCTTTTTAATAAAACTGAGTGGAGCTGGATCTTTTATGATTGGGCGAACTCAGCGTACGGCATCATCGTTGTAACGGCAGTGCTACCAATTTGGTTGACGTCAGTTGCAGCGAATGGTGGCATTTCAGCGACCCACGCAACCGCTTATTGGGGCTATGCCAATTCGGTTGCAACGCTTGCGGCCGCCGTTTTAGCGCCAATTTTGGGTGCTTTGGCTGATTTCCAAGGCATGAAGGGACGCTTGTTTTATATATTTACGGCATTGGGGATTGTCGGCACGCTCGGCTTAGCAGCCGTGCCAGCTGACAATCTTTTGTTATTGTTAGCAGTCTTTGTGTTATCATTTGTTGGGTACTCATCTGCTAATGTTTTTTATGACAGTTACATCACAGATATCACGACACCAGATCGAATGGATCGGGTTAGTTCTGCTGGTTATGGATTTGGGTACTTGGGAGGCCTTGTGCCGTTCATTATCTTTATGATTGGACGTGGCTTCCTATCAGCGCACGGCGTTGTTATTTTTGCGTTTGTGTTGTCAGCTATTTGGTGGTTCGTGTTTACCGTGCCATTCGTTAAGAATGTGCGCCAGGTTTATGCCTTGCCAGCAAATGACCACCCGGTTCGATCGGCCGTTCGACGTTTGGGTGAAACCATTCGTGATTTGCGCCATTATCCTGTTTTGTCAGGATTCCTTTTGGCTTATTTCTTCTACATTGACGGGGTGAACACCATTTTCACAATGGCGTCTTCATTCGCGTTGGCAATTGGCATTCCAAGCAGTCAACTAATTGTTGTCTTGTTGGCGGTGCAACTAATTGCCTTTCCATTTTCAATTGTGTACGGCTGGTTAGCCGATCGCTTTGGTAATCGTAATATTTTGATTATGGGGATGCTGATTTATATCGGTATTACATTATTTGCAATTTTTATTAATCACCCTAATCAATTTTGGTTGCTAGCGTTTGGTGTCGGCTCATCACAAGGTGGGATGCAAGCCTTGTCGCGTTCGTACTTAGGACAAATTATTCCTAAAGAACGTAGTAGTGAGTTTTTTGGGTTCTTTAATATCTTTGGAAAGTTTTCAGCGATTATTGGACTAGCTATTTTCGGAATTGTGTCACAGGTGACGGGACGCGTGCAATTTGCCGCTGGCACACTGTCAGTTCTGTTCGTGATTGGCTTGATTATTTTTGTGCGTTTGCCAAAGAACATTACAACTAACAATTAATTTGAGAGGATTTTGAGATGAAAATTGCGATTGTAACGGATTCAACGGCTTATCTAAGTCGAGATGAAGTGGTTGCGCTAGACATTAAGGTGATGCCAATTCCGGTTATTATCGACGGCACAGTCTACCGCGAAGGGGTTGATTTGACCACTTCTGAATTTTATGAAAAGTTGGCTACGTCAGAGACGTTCCCTTCAACGTCACAACCGGCTGTTGGGGAATGGATTACATTGTTTGAGTCGTTGAAGGCGGATGGTTACGATGGTGCAATCGTCGTTAACTTGGCTTCAACGATCTCAGGAACCGTTAACACGGTTGCTGGCTTGGCTGATGCTGTAGATGACTTTACGGTTTACGGCTATGATTCAAAGATTACCGTACGTTTGATGGGTCACTTGGTTATGAAGGCAGCGCAAATGGCGCAAGCTGGAGCTGAGCCTGCTGACATCATTGCGACGATGGACGAGTTGCAACAAACGATGGACGAATACTTCATTGTGGATGATTTGCAAAACTTGGTACGCGGTGGTCGTTTGTCAAACGCATCAGCGATCATCGGAACAATGTTGAAGGTCAAGCCTATTTTGACATTTGATAATGAGTCAAACTACATTGTGCCATTCGAAAAGGTGCGCTCCATGAAGAAGGCCATGGCGTATGCGGAAGAGTTGTTCGATCAAGCGCGTGCAAACTCTAAGTATCCATTGCGTGCAATGGTTATTCACGCGAATGCTGAAGAAGCAGGAGCTGCTTGGCGTGAAGATTTGCAACAACGCCACCCAGATATGCCAATTGAATTGACGTACTTTGGCCCAGTTATCGGAACTCACTTGGGTGCTGGTGCCTTGGCTTTGGCTTGGATTCGCGAACCGGATTCACTATAAACAATATTTTTTGAGGGCAGTTGTCATTGGTGGCAGCTGCCTTTAGCATCTAGTGCACAATACTAGATAACATGTTGTGCCACTTGAGTATCTTGAATTATCGGCATGATAATGAGATAATATAGGCACATTAAATTATTTACAAAAAACGGGGAATTAAAAACATGGCCCAAGTTAAAATTGTCACTGACTCAACAGCAATGTTGACGCCTAAAGAAGTTGCACAATACGATGTTAAGGTAGTTCCTTTGGGAATTATGATTGATGGCACGGTCTACCAAGATGGTGTGACATTGTCACCGGTTGAATTCATGGATAAGATGGCGGCAGCCGAGAATTTGCCACAAACATCACAACCTTCATTGGGTGTGTTTACAGAAGTCTACGAGTCATTGGTTGGCGATGATGTTCAAATCATTTCAATTCACTTGACGAAGGGCTTGTCAGGTACTGCTGATGCAGCCCGACAAGCAGCGATGATGGTTGAAGGTGACATTACTGTCCTTGATTCAGACTTTATCGATCGCGCGCTTGGCTTCCAAGTGCTAGCAGCTGCTAAGATGGCTGCTGAGGGGGCCTCAAAGGAAGATATTCTTGCAGAAATCAAGCGTGTGCACGACAATACACAATTGTATTTGACGGTGTCAAACCTTGATAACCTAGTTGCGGGTGGTCGCTTGTCAAAGACGGCCGGTTTCATCGCTGGTGTTTTGAACGTCAAGATTGGTGCGCACATCGAACAAGGCAATATCAATGTTGAAGTTAAGGGGCGTGGTGCTAAGTCAACGCGTGCTTACTTGAAGAGCATTGTTGAGCAAATGCAAGCTGCACCAAACGGTATCGAAGCAATTGGTATTTCTCACGCTGGTATTCCAGTTGAGGCACAAGAATTGGCTGATAAGGTTAATGAAATCTTCCCAGACATTAAGATTGTTGTGCAACAAACGTCACCAACTGTGTCAACGCACACCGGCGCTGGCGCAATTGGTTTCAGTTACCAAGTGAAGTAGTAAAAAATTAGCGTTTCGTCCCCGGGCGGAACGCTTTTTCTATGGTAAAATAGTAAGTCGAAGCTTTGTTAAGGAGGTGAGCAGAGTGCAACGCAAATTTAAAGCGATGGCCGCAACACTTATAGTAGCGACCGGTTTTGGAACTTTGAGTGCCAGCGTGCCAGCTTATGCTGCTAACAAGCAAACGGTTAAATTGGTCGCCGTTGGTGATTCCTTAACGGAAGGTGTTGGTGATACCACTAAGCAACAAGGATACACAAAGCGAACAGCAAAATTATTGACTGACAAGTACGATGTGAAAGTTAAGACCGCCTATTATGGTAAGGCGGGTGATCGTTCGGATCAAATTTTGAAGCGCGTTAAAAAGAATAAACAGGCCGTATCAGACATTAAATCCGCAGATGTGTTGGTGATGACGGTTGGCGGTAACGACTTACAACAAACCCTGTTTAAAGCGATTTTCGCAAGGTCTGAGCGGGACGTTACGGACAAGGTGACGGCCAGTATGCCAGATTACACCGAAAATTTAACGAAACTCATTAACTATCTCGAAAAGAAGAATCCCGACGCGCCGATATTCTTGTTTGGCAATTACAACCCGTTATATGTTTATTTGGCTAACCGTTCGGACTTGAATGATGATGTCAAAATTTATAATGGCATCAATGCCAATCTTGCATCGGCTGATGATCGTGTTTATTATGTGTCAACATTTAATACGCTGACGTACGGTCAATATCAAACATCAGCAGCTCGTAAAAAGCTGGCTGCTGAGGCTGAAAAGGCCAACCGTGGCTCACTCAATAATGAGATGGTTACGGATACGCTGAATGGTAAAAGCGATAAAGAGTTGAATGATTACATTACGACGCTTGATCACTATCACCCTAACGATAAGGGGTATGACAAAATGAGTGCGCTGCTAGTAAAGCGCATGGCAAAGCACACTGAAGATTGGTTGGAGAAGTAACATGGAACCACGTAAAGTGACACGTTTTGGCGTGGTAATGCCATCTCGTGAACGTGTTCAAGGCATCATTACCGGAATCGGAATCACGTTGGTCGCATTGGTCGCGCTTGTGATTGTGTTGATTCTATTGCCGCAGGATCGCACTGAAGTAACGGATACTAAGCCGCAAATTGGCCAAGCGTCATTTACGGTTGCGGTAGATCGCAAAGAACTCAATGCGATTGTTGAACAGTATTTGAATAACGACCCGGCTTTGAAGGACAAATTCCGTTTTGAGATGACAAAGTCAGGTATGATGGTGTATGGTACGTACAAGCTCCTGGGCCAGAACGTTGATTTTGGGATGAAGATGGTGCCTGAAGTTACCAAGAACGGTGGCATTCTGCTCCACGCGAAGTCAGTGGCGGTTGGTCAACTACCATTGCCTGTGAAGTATGTTATGGGTTATCTTGGTAACATGGTCGATTTGCCGAAGTGGTTAACCATCGACACATCAGAACAAACGATTTTGATTGATCTCGGAAAAACGCCGAAAGTGCAGGGGATGCGCGTGAAAGCGGTGACGATTGATCCGGCTAAGGACAAGTTTTTATTCCGTGGAGGATATAGCAAATAATGCGACGCCCATTTTTTTCGTGGTTGATGACCCAACGCAATCCAATGACTTTTGACGAAGTTCAGACGTTTGCGAATGCGGCCTTCTACGACCAACAATTTCCTAAGCAAGCGGAAGATTTTGATGAATTATCACGTTACTTAGAAGAAAACGCGTCTTACCTACACAGTATGTCAGTTTTTGACGAAGCGTGGACGCGTTACTTAGCATCAGAAGATTAAGACGGTTTCGGCCGTCATACATAAGCACCCGAAAGGAAGAACCTTATGGCTCAAATTATTCAATGGTTCCCTGGTCACATGGCCAAAGCCTTCCGACTAATGCGCGAAAATTTAAAGTATGTTGATATTGTGTTTGAATTGGTTGATGCTCGCATCCCAGTTTCATCACGTAACCCAGAACTAGATGAGGTCTTGGGTCAAAAGCCTCGTTTGTTGGTTATGACAAAGACCGACTTGGCTGATCCAGAACGTACGAAGGCTTGGAAGAAGTACTTCGAAGCTCAAGGGATGGAAGTTGTGACTTTGGACACACGTGGTCACAAGACGCCCCAAATTATGACGAAGGCTGCCCGCAAGGTGTTAGCTGACAAGTGGGCTGCCCTAGAAGAAAAGGGTGTTAAGGACAAGCCAATCCGTGCGTTGGTTGCTGGTATTCCAAACGTTGGTAAGTCAACGCTTTTGAATCACTTGGTGACGAAGAACGTTGCCATCACCGGTGACCGTCCAGGTGTGACGAAGAAGTTGCAATGGTTGAAGACGCCAACGAACTTGGAGCTATTGGACACGCCTGGTGTGCTTTGGCCAAAGTTTGAGGACCAACGTGTTGGTGAGCACTTGGCGATGACTGGAGCCATTAAGGATCAATTGATCAACCAAGATGACATCGCCTTGGCAACGTTGAAGTTTATGCGCGAGTATAACCCAGCAGCCATTATTGCCCGTTACCACTTGCCAGAAGATGCCTGGGATAACAATACAGACGTTGAGTTGTTGTTGCTTATCACGCAAAAGCTTGGCTTTAAGGATGACTACGATCGTGCATCAGAGCGTTTGTTGATTGATTTGCGTCGCGGTAAGTTGGGTGAATACACGGTTGAAATGCCTGAGGACAACATTGGGGTTGTACAAGATGACCAAGCCTGAGACAATCGCAGCCATTAAGGTGGCGTTGCAAGGCGATGTCGCACCAGAACAGTTGGCTATTTGGCGCGCGGATGAACGTTCTGGTGTCCAGAAACTGCTAGTGAGTTACGATAAACGGTTGGCTAAACAAGCTGCCCAAGCGCAGGCTTTTTCAGAACGCCTAACGTTTGAGCGAGATGCCTGGCAGAATGGTCTTGTTTTGGCGGGTGTTGATGAAGTTGGCCGTGGCCCCTTGGCTGGTCCCGTGGTTGCAGCAGCTGCCGTCATTGATGACTCGTTTGACCTGATTGCAGTGCATGATTCAAAGCAACTGTCTGAAAAGGCGCGTTTGGCACTTGATCAAGACATCAAGGATAAAGTGGTTGCGTATGCCTTTGGGGTTGTTGATGCTGAACAAATCGACGAAATCAACATCTATGAGGCGTCACGTGTGGCGATGAAGCAGGCAATCGAAAACTTGTCGGTACAAGTTGATGGATTACTGATTGATGCGATGACGGTTGATTTGCCACTGCCCCAAGAAAAGTTAATCAAAGGGGATGACCGCAGTATTTCAATCGGGGCGGCTTCTATTCTTGCGAAGAATTTTCGTGATGAATTGATGGCAGCTTATGCGATTGATTATCCGGGCTACGGCTTTGAACATAACGCTGGCTACGGAACCGCTGAACATTTGGCTGGTTTGGAAATGAATGGCGTGACACCTATTCACCGCAAAACATTTGCACCAGTTAAAAATTATTTGGATTAAAATTGGAAAAATCACGTTGTTTCAGCTCTTTCTTACTAGGAGGATGCTATGAAACAACGTGATTTTTTATTATGGTTATTGCTGGTCCCTGGTGTTGGAATTGTTGGCAGAACGCATATTTGGCAATATATGATTGCGCACGGCGTAAATGAACTTTCGATAAACGAGGTCCATCAATTAGCAGGAGTTCCGGTGCAGCAACGTGCTAGCAGTCGCGCCTTTTGCCAATCGGATGTCGCCAGGTCACAATTGGAAAAGCTTAAAATGATGGATTATGTCACGATTGCTGACGATGATTATCCAAACTGGTTAGCGGAAATTGATTGTCCGCCAGTGGTGTTGTTTTACAAAGGGAATCTTTCGTTTGCACGTTATCCGGGCGTTGCGATTGTCGGCACTCGCGAAATGTCGACGTATGGGGAACAAATTGTTAAAGGGTTTGTGCCGACATTCGTTGAAGCAGGGATTATAACGATATCTGGTTTAGCAAGCGGTATTGATGAAGCCGTTCATCGCGAAACGTTAGCTCATCACGGCGCGACGGTCGGTGTTATTGGGACAGGACTTGATGTTGCGTATCCGCGTCGCCGGGATAGTTGACAAAGCCAGGTGGCTGACGCTGGCGTTGTTGTGTCGGAATATTTGCCGTGGGTCGGACCGGCTAAACATCAATTTCCGGAACGTAATCGCATTATTGCCGGACTGTGTGCGGCATGCTTAGTAGTGGAAGCCAAAAATCGTTCGGGTTCTTTAATCACGGCTAATCAGGCGTTGGCTGCAAATCGGGATATTTATGCAGTGCCAGGTCGAATCGATACGACACTTTCTAGTGGGACAAATGCCTTAATCTCTGCCGGCGCAATACCTGCATTATCCCCGGCAGATATCATCCGAAATTCCTTCTGAATTTGTTAAATGGTGCACATACGAAACGGTTGTTATTTGTCAAAGTCTAGACTGGTAGTGTATAGTACATTATTGTTAAAGCATAATACTTACTGTATATAGTAGAAAACAGAAAAATCTAAAAGAAAGAGGTCCACGCACATGGCAGAAACAACTGAAAAGAAGCCAGCAAAGAAGCGTGCGACGGCTTCAAAGACCAAGTCTAAGGCTAAGCCAAAGAAGAACCTAGTTATCGTTGAGTCACCATCAAAGGCCAAGACGATTGAAAAGTACTTGGGAAGTTCTTATAAGGTCGTTGCAAGTATTGGTCACATCCGCGACTTGCCTAAGTCAACGATGGGTGTCGATATTGAAAATAATTATGAACCTAAATACATCAACATCCGCGGAAAAGGGGATGTGATTAAGGGTTTGAAGAAGGAAGCTAAGGCAGCTAAGCACGTTTACCTCGCATCCGACCCGGATCGTGAAGGAGAAGCAATTGCTTGGCACTTGTCACATATTCTTGACTTGGACTTAGACGCCGGCGAAAACCGTGTTGTCTTCAATGAAATTACCAAGAATGCCGTTAAGGATGCCTTTAAGCAACCACGTAAGATCAACATGGATTTGGTTGATGCGCAACAAGCACGTCGTGTCCTTGATCGTTTGGTAGGTTACTCAATCTCACCAATCTTGTGGAAGAAGGTTAAGAAGGGGTTGTCAGCTGGACGTGTGCAATCAGTCGCATTGGGATTGGTTATTGCGCGTGAGAACGAAATTCAAGCCTTCCAACCAGATGAATACTGGACGTTGGATTCAGAATTCAAGAAGGATAAGACCAAGTTTAAGGCGGTCTTCTACGGCGTTGATGGTAAGAAGACGGAGTTGCCGGATAACGATGCGGTTCAAGATGTGATGAAGCGCCTTGATCAAAAGGGTGACTTTGATATCACAAAGGTTGAAGCGAAGGAACGTAAGCGTAACCCACAACCAGCCTTCACAACGTCAACGATGCAACAGACGGCGAATACGCAATTGAACTTCCGTACGCGTAAGACGATGATGGCTGCGCAACAGTTGTACGAAGGTATCAACTTGGGCGGTAAAGAAGGTAGTGTTGGACTGATTACGTATATGCGTACTGATTCGACGCGTATTTCTGAAATCGCTAAGGCGGACGCTTCAACGTTCATCCATGAAGAATATGGTGCCGAGTATGCGGCAACAAAGCCAGTTCAAGGTAAGCAACAAGAAGGTGCTCAAGACGCCCACGAAGCCATTCGTCCAACGTCTGTCTTCCGTACGCCAGCTTCAATCAAGGATAAGTTGACGAATGATCAATTTAAGTTGTATCAATTGATTTGGTCACGTTTTGTGGCTAGTCAAATGACGCCAGAAATCTTGGACACGATGGCTGTCACGATTGAGCAAAACGGGGTAATGTTCCGTGCTAATGGTTCAAAGACTAAGTTTGCTGGATTTACCAAGGCTTATCCAGCAGCTAAGGAAAAGGACAACAAGTTGCCTGAATTAGCAGTTGGCGATTTGGTACAAATGGCAAAGACATCACCTGAACAACACTTTACGCAACCACCTGCTCGTTATACCGAAGCTGCTTTGGTTAAGGCGCTGGAAGAAAATGGTGTTGGTCGTCCATCAACGTATGCTGCTACAATTGAGACGATTCAAAAGCGTGGTTACGTGCATATTGATGCGAAGAAGTTCGTGCCAACTGAATTGGGTGAATTAGTTCAAAACACGGTGCAAGAATTCTTCCCGGATGTCACGAACATCAAGTTTACCGCCCAAGTCGAAACCGATTTGGATAACGTTGAAAACGGTAAGGAAAACTGGGTGAAGGTCATCGATGACTTCTTTAAGCCATTCTCACAAGAGCTTGAAAAGGCTGAAGTGGAGATGGAAAAGATCGTCTTGAAGGATCGCTTGGCTGGCTTTAACTGTGATGTCTGTGGTGCACCGATGCTTGAAAAGATGGGACGCTATGGTAAGTTCTACGCTTGTTCACGCTTCCCTGATTGCCGTAACACGCAAACGATTGTTGAAGAAATCGGTCTTGGTTGCCCTAAGTGTGGTATCGGACAAATTGTTGAACGCAAGACCAAGCGTGGTCGTACGTTCTACGGTTGCTCACGTTACCCAGATTGTGATTTCGTATCATGGGACAAGCCAACTGAAAAGACGCGTGCCGATGGTACAACGCCAAAGGATGACGAAGAAGTTTCAGATAAGGCTGAGAAGCAAGAAACTGAGAAGGCATAAGGATGGCAGATACGGCGAAATTAACCGGGTTGTTTTTGGACTACTTACGTGTTGAACGCCAGTATTCAGATGACACCCAAAAGGCTTACCGGTCAGATATTAACGAGTTTGAACGCTTCTTAATAGAGACTGGCGATCAGGAAACGGTTGATATTACAGCCGTTGATCAATATGATGTGCGTGTTTACTTATCAGCCCTTTATGAAAAAGGGGATGTGAGTCGGACAATTGCACGCAAAGTGAGCTCGTTACGTGCCTTTTATCAGTTCTTGGAACGCAATGAATTTGTGACCAGTAATCCATTTGCTGGTGTGCAACTGAAAAAAGCGGGACGGCATTTGCCACGATACTTTTACGAAAAAGAGTTAAACAAGTTGTTTGAAGTGGTGATGGGAGATACAAGTCTCCTGGGATTACGTAATCGGCTGTTGCTGGAAATTTTGTACGGTACCGGGGCGCGTGTTTCCGAAGTTGCAGGGTTGACGTTGGGGATGATTGACCAACAGGCGCGCATCATTACCATCACTGGTAAGGGAAATAAGACGCGCATTGTGCCATACGGTCAGTATGCAGCTGATTCATTGGCAGTTTACTTAACTGATGCGCGACCAGCATTGCTGGCAAAGTCCGACACGGTTCATGACCAGCTATTCGTTAACCAACGTGGTCAAGCACTGACGACGAGCGGGATTGGGTATATCCTTAAGCAGCTCGCCAAAAAGGCAGGACTGACACAGGTTGTGTCGGCGCACATGTTCCGGCATACGTTTGCCACTGACTTATTGAATAATGGTGCTGATTTACGTACCGTGCAACAATTGCTCGGCCACAGTAGTCTCAGCACAACCCAAATATATACCCACGTTACAACAGATGCCTTGCAGAAAAGTTATCGTGACTTTTTCCCACGTGCAACTGAGTAACTGAATTAGAGGCTTGCGCAAGTGGGCCTCTTTTTTGCATACAAAATTCATGGTTCTTGAATAGAAAAGCATGCTTATATTTGTTATAATTGAAATATTGGAAAACGCTTACAGGAGGCACAGTGGCATGTCAGTCAAGTTAGAGAATGATAATATTACGGTCGTTATTTCAGAAATGGGAGCTGAATTAACGAGTGTTACGAACAAGGAAAGAGGTTTGGAATACATGTGGACGGCCGACCCTAATTTCTGGGGTCGTCACGCACCTAATTTGTTCCCGGTCGTTGGCCGCCTTCGTGGTGATCGTTACAAGTATCGCGATAAGACTTACTTCATGGCGCAACACGGAGTTGCCCGTGATAATGAATTCGATTTGGTTGAAAAGACGGCCACGACAGCTCACTTCCGTTTGGTTGATAATGAAGAGTCATTTTCAATTTACCCATTCCACTTCCAATTTGACGTTTTGTACCGTCTCACTGAGCAAGATACACTTGGTATTGCGTATGTTGTGACGAACACGGATACGCATGACATCTACTTCTCAGTTGGTGGACACCCAGGCTTCCGTGCACCACTTGAAGAAGGTGAGAAGTTTACGGACTACTACATCAATGTTGAACCACAACGCAAGTATCAACGTGCCAAGTTGGTTGGCCCATATTTGGACAACAACTTGGAATCAACGTTTGATTCACGCATTCCATTGCGTTTGCGTCGTGATGACTACAAGGACGACGCGATTATTTTGCGTTTGGATCAAAATCCCGTTTCAATTGTTTTGGCAAAGTTGAACGAGTCGCATGGTGTGACGATGCACATTCAAAATGCTAAGTATGTGGGCATTTGGACACCATATGCCAAGGAAGCGCCGTTTGTGGCAATCGAGCCATGGTGGGGTATTGCTGACACGGTTGATGCCGACGGTGAGTTGCGTCACAAGTTTGGTATTAATACACTTGCACCAGCTCAAACATTTACGGGTTCATATTCACTAACATTTTTCTAATCAGCAATTTATTTAGTCTTGCTACATGGTGGCAAGGTTTTTTATTATAGTGTTGACACAGGGTGCATAATAAAAAAACACGACTACGAATTGTAGCCGTGTTTCAAATGCATAATTGAAGTTAGTTTTTTGATTGGCTGCGCCAGTAACCAAGGCCCCAGTGCACCATTGATTCAGTACCGTTTTTAATGCGGACAATGTTCTCACGGTGACGGTAGAATACAAAAATCGTCAAAGCAAAGGCGATGATTGATAGCAGCCAGTCATGCAACCAGAAGATTGATAGTAGCGTTACCAGTGTGAAACCAATCATTGAAGCCATTGATACCATGCTTGTTAGCAAGATAACCGTTAGGAAAATCGCAAAGGCAATCACAAACATAGTAGGGGTATACATCAACAGCACACCCATTGAGGTTGCGACGGCCTTGCCACCCTTAAAGCCAATCCACATTGAGAATGTGTGACCAAGAATGGCTCCAAGACCGACCACCATCACTGTCCAAGCGGGCGCTGGACCCCAGATGTAAGCCATTAGGGCACCAACAGACCCCTTGAAGATATCAAGTAATAGCACGGCAATGCCGGCACGGGTACCCAATACACGGAATGTATTGGTTGTGCCGATGTTTCCTGAGCCCAGCTTTAGGATGTTCTTCTTATAGAACAACATGCCAATCCAGTAACCGAATGGCATTGATCCAAAAAAGTAGGCCAGCAAAAAACTTATGACAAAATGAAAAATCGTCAAGATAAATACTCCTTATAAAATAGTATTAAATAGAATAATTGCTATCTGTTTCAAATAACAGAACAGTTAATATATTACCACGATTGAAACATCTGTTACCTTTAAATTTATTTAATACTATTGCAACCAGAGCCTTTGTTGGGCTATTATGAAGAACGGAACGCTTTGAAAAAGAAATTTTTCACGTAAGACGACAGATTAAAAAAGCAAGAAGGGAAGCGTCCATGGCAAACAAGAATACTTATTCGGATGATTCCATTACAGTCCTTGAAGGATTGGAGGCGGTTCGCAAGCGACCAGGAATGTACATCGGTTCAACTGATGGCAAAGGCTTGCACCACTTGGTTTATGAAATTTTTGACAACGCAGTCGACGAAGCATTGGCTGGGTTTGGTGATGAAATTAATGTGACGATTCACGCGGACAACGCAATTACGGTTGTCGATCACGGTCGTGGTATGCCGGTCGGGATGCACGCTTCAGGAAAGCCAACCCCCGAAGTTATCTTGACGGTGCTCCACGCTGGTGGAAAGTTTGGTCAAGGTGGCTACAAGACGTCTGGTGGTTTGCACGGTGTTGGATCATCAGTTGTTAACGCCTTGTCAACGAGTTTAACGGTTACGATTGTCCGTGACGGTCAAAAGTACCAAGAGCACTTTATTAACGGTGGTCACCCAGATGGTACGTTGAACAAGCTTGGTAAGACGAAGGAATCAAATGGTACGACGGTAACGTTTAAGCCAGATCCTGCGATTTTCTCAACGACAATTTATAACTTTGATGTTTTGGCCGAGCGTTTGCGTGAATCAGCCTTTTTGTTGCGTGATGTTAAGATTACGTTGACTGATGAACGTGCTGGCCAAGAACGTTCAGAAGAATACCACTATCCAGAGGGTATTAAGGCATTTGTTAGTTACTTGAACGAAGATAAAGACACACTAGGCGACATCATGTACTTTGATGGTTTTGCCCAAGGTGTCGAGGTTGAAGTGGCTGCCCAATACAACGACGGTTACTCAGAAACAACGATGTCATTTGTTAACAACGTTCGTACACCAGATGGTGGAACCCACGAAGCTGGTTTGCGCTCAGCATGGACGAAGGCGTTCAATGAGTACGCCCGCAAGGTAAACTTGTTGAAGGATAAGGACAAGAATCTAGAAGGTTCTGACGTTCGTGAAGGGCTTTCAGCAGTTATTTCATTGCGCATTCCTGAAGAATTGTTGCAATTCGAAGGTCAAACCAAGGATAAGTTGGGAACGCCTGAAGCTCGTTCAATCGTTGATAGCGTTGTGTCTGAACAACTTGGCTTCTACTTGATGGAAAATGGTGAATTCTCACAAAGTTTGATTCGTAAGGCCTTGCGTGCCCGTGAGGCCCGTGAAGCTGCCCGTAAGGCTCGTGAAGAAGCGCGTTCAGGTAAGAAGAAGGGTAAGACGGAACGTTTGCTATCAGGTAAGCTAACGCCGGCCCAATCTAAGAATGCCGCACAAAACGAATTGTTCCTGGTTGAGGGTGATTCAGCCGGTGGTTCAGCTAAGCAAGGTCGTGACCGTAAGTTCCAAGCCATCCTACCATTGCGTGGTAAGGTTTTGAACACGGAGAAGGCTAAGCTAGCTGACATCATGAAGAACGAAGAAATCTCAACCATTATCTACACGATTGGTGCTGGCGTTGGCCCTGAGTTTAATGTCGATGACGCCAACTACGATAAGGTTATTATCATGACCGACGCGGACGATGATGGTGCTCACATTCAAACGTTGTTGTTGACGTTCTTCTACAAGTACATGCGCCCATTGATTGACGCTGGTAAGGTTTATATTGCTTTGCCACCGCTATACATGTTGCGTAAGGGAACTGGTAAGAAGCAATCAATCGAGTACGCTTGGACTGATTCACAATTGGCCGAGGCCGAAAAGAAGATTGGTCGTGGGTACACATTGCAACGATTCAAGGGTCTTGGTGAGATGAACGCCGAGCAACTTTGGGCAACGACAATGGATCCCGCACAACGTACCCTAATTCGTGTCACGATTGACGACGCCATGTTGGCTGAAAAGCGCGTGACGACGTTGATGGGTGATAAGGTTGAACCGCGTCGTAAGTGGATTGAGGCTAACGTAGCCTTTACCTTGGCTGAAGAAGGTAACACTTTGCTTGAAGAAGATACAGAAGTTGCTGAACCAGCAACCGAGGCAGAAGATGATTTTGTTGCGCCAGTCATTGAAACTTGGCAAGACTAGAAGGGATTTGAAACTGAATGGTTGAAGTAGGAAACATTCAAGAGCTCAGCCTAGAAGCGGTGATGGGTGACCGATTTGGTCGTTATTCAAAGTACATCATTCAAGAACGTGCTTTGCCAGACATCCGTGACGGTTTGAAGCCCGTACAACGTCGTATTTTGTATGCGATGAACAAAGATGGTAATACCTATGACAAGCAATTCCGTAAGTCAGCTAAGTCTGTCGGAAACGTCATGGGTAATTTCCACCCGCACGGTGACTCATCAATTTATGAGGCACTTGTGCGTATGTCACAAGATTGGAAGTTGCGTGCACCACTGATTGAAATGCACGGAAACAATGGTTCAATCGATAATGATCCGCCTGCTGCAATGCGTTATACCGAGGCACGTTTGTCAAAGTTGGCTGGTGAAATGCTCCGCGATTTGGATAAAGAGACCGTTGAAATGGTTCTTAACTTCGATGACACGGAATATGAGCCAACGGTTCTACCGGCTCACTTCCCAAATCTATTGGTGAACGGGGCAACAGGTATTTCAGCCGGTTATGCGACGGATATTCCACCGCACAACTTGGGTGAAGTAATTGATGCGTTGGTTTACTTGCTAGCGCACCCTAAGGCGTCTTTGGATGATTTGATGCAATTCGTTGTGGGACCTGATTTCCCAACGGGTGGTATTATCCAAGGTGCCGATGGTATCCGTTCAGCTTATGAAAACGGTCGTGGTCGCATTATTGTGCGTTCAAAGACTGAGATTAAGCCATTGAAGGGTGGTAAGTCTCAAATTGAGGTTTCAGAGATTCCATACGAAGTGAACAAGGCAGCCTTGGTTAAGAAGATTGATGAAATCCGCCTAAACAAGGACGTTGCCGGCATTACGGAAGTGCGTGATGAATCTGACCGTGAAGGATTATCAATTGCTATCGAATTGAACAAGGACGCCAATGCAGAGGGTATTTTGGCCTACTTGTTCAAGAAGACAGACTTGCAAGTGACGTACAACTTCAACATGGTTGCCATTCACAACCAACGCCCTGAACGTGTTGGCTTGAAGACGGCGTTGCAAGCCTTCTTGGAACACCAAGTTGAAATTATTACGAAGCGTACGCAATTTAATTTGAAGAAGGCCCAAGCTCGTCAACACATCGTGACTGGTTTGATTAAGGCCCTTTCAATCTTGGATGAAGTGATTGCCACAATCCGCGGTTCTAAGGATCGTAAGGATGCTAAGCAAAACTTGATTGATAGCTATGACTTCACGGAGCCACAAGCTGAAGCCATCGTGATGTTGCAATTGTACCGTTTGACGAATACCGACGTGACACAATTGCAAGCTGAGTTTGAAGACTTGGCGCAAAAGATTGCGAACTACAACGAAATTTTGTCAGACCCTAAGGCGTTGCGTAAGGTCTTGAAGGCTGAACTACAAGCCATCAAGAAGGAATACAACACGCCACGTCGTACGTCAATCGAAGCCGAAGTGCAAGAATTGAAGATTGACCAAACAGTGACGGTTGCTGACGAAGATGTTGTGATGCTTGTGTCACGTGCTGGTTACGTTAAGCGTGCTTCAGTACGTTCTTACACGGCATCCGGTGACGAGAATGGCCTACGTGATGATGATGAACCAGTATTTGTTGAAAAGGTGAATACGCTACAACACGCGTTTATCTTCACAAACAAGGGTAATGTGATTTATCGTCCAGTCCACGAATTGCCTGAGTTTAAGTGGAAGGATTCCGGCGAACACTTGTCACAAACCATTACTGGCTTGGCCAATGATGAAGTTGTGATTGATGTACGTATCATGGCATCTGTCGATGATATGGCTGGTGAATGGGTAGTGGCAACTAGTGACGGTTTGATTAAGCGCACGCCGTTTGCTGATTTGGCGCCACGTAGTACCTACAAGAAGAAGGCAACCATGTTAATCAAGCTTAAGAGCGATGATGCAACGATTGTCGGCTTGGAATTGATTGATGACAAGAAGCTAGTTGGAAAGTCAGTCGTGCTAGCTTCAGAAAATGCGATGGGACTTCGTTATTCACTTGATGAAGTCCCAACAACTGGTAACCGAACAGCTGGTGTTAAGGCAATGAACCTTGAAGCTGGTGACCGTGTGGTTAAGATGGCTGTTGCAACTGATAAGCAAGCGATTGCGGTTGTCTCAAACCGTGGGGCTTTCAAGTGGATGCCAGTTACTGAAATTTCAGCAACGAGTCGCGGACGTAAGGGTGTCGCGATTATGCGTGAGTTGAAGAAGGATCCACATCGTATCGCAGCGATGATGGTCGTTGATGCACATGAGCCAACACCATTAACGGTGATGACGGATCGCGACAAGCAATTCGACATTTCACCAAAGGATCACCCAATGGGTCAACGTTACAGCAATGGTAGCTTTATCATTGACGTCGAAGCGGCTGGTACACCAGTTCGCATGCATGCCTACGTGCAACCATTGGTTTTGAATTAAAAACGTTAAACACACCGTTAGCACTGTGCTGATGGTGTGTTTTTGCATCCAAAGCGATACTTTTTCACCAATTTACGTGCCTACACCATAAAAATGTTGTATAGTTAATACATTGAAATAACAAAAAGAAATTGGAGATTTATCTGATGGCTAAGATGTTGGTTTTCGGACACCAAAACCCTGACACAGACACGATTGCTTCAGCATTCGCTGCGTCATACTTGTTGAACAAGGCATACAATCAAGACACTGAAGCAGTGGCTTTGGGTACGCCTAACGCAGAAACGCAATTCGCATTGAACTACTTTAAGGTTGACGCTCCTCGCGTAATCGAGTCAGCTGACACTGAAGAAGTAGTTTTGGTTGACCACAACGAGGCCGCACAATCAGTTGCTAACATTGCTGACGTAACTGTTTACGGTGTATACGATCACCACAAGATTAACTTCTCATCAGCTGTACCTTTGTACTTCATCAACAAGCCTTGGGGTTCTGTAGCAACTGTTTTGTACTACGAATTCCAAACGCTTAACGTTGAAATTCCTGCAGAAATCGCTGGTATGATGGCATCAGCTATCATCTCTGACACGTTGTTGTTGAAGAGCCCAACGACGACGCCAATGGACAAGCCTGCTTTGGAAGCTTTGGCTAAGATTGCTGGTTTGGAAGACTACGAAGCATACGGTTTGGAAATGTTGAAGGCCGGTACTGACTTGTCATCACGTTCAGCTAAGGAATTGATTGACGGCGACGCTAAGTCATTCGAATTGAATGGTTCAACGGTTCGCATCGGTCAAGTTAACACGGTTGACGTTGAAGATGTCTTCTCACGCCGTGATGAAGTTGTTGCAGCCATGGAAGCTGAATTGGCTGAAGAAGGTTACAACACATTTGTCTTTGTTGTTACGAACATCTTGGACTCAGATTCAGATATCTTGGTCTTGGGTGACAACTTGGATAAGGTTGAAGCAGCCTTTGACGTGAAGTTGGCCGATGGCCGTGCTTCATTGCCAGGTGTTGTGTCACGTAAGAAGCAAGTGGTTCCTCCACTTACTGACGCGTTCAACGCATAATTAAATACAAACAGAAAAGACGAACAAAAATTTTATTTCTTGCTCGTCTTTTTTAGTTGCTGTAGAAAAAGTTATAAACGTTTTGGACGCTGTTTTCATCCCCAACAAAGTAAAGCGTATCACCTTGATGGATTTTGGCATACGGGCCAGGTGAGATGACCAGCTTGTCCTCATGCGAAATGCCAACCAAAGTTGTGCCAGTTTGATGCCAAAAATTCAGTTCACTCAATGATTTTTCAAATAACGTGGATGGCTCTGTTAATGCCAACTCAAAGGGCGTCAACGGGTTATGTTGTTGGTAGTGTTGTGATTGATCCACAAACCGGTGTAAATCCTTACTCAAAGCATCTAAACCGGCCTGCTGGGCCTTAATTTGCTCTGTGAGCGATAGTTGAAGGTCTTGTAGCCCGTTGACCTCTGTTTCGCTCTCAACGAATTTCTGGGCCTTCTGGCGAGATAGGACCTTAGCGCCACTACCATGGGTGGTTTCCACGATGCCTAAGTCACCGAGTACACTAATCGCGCGACGGACAGTTTCTGATGATACGCCAAATGTCGTTGCTAAGGTTGAGCGGGCGTGAATTTTATCGCCGACCTTGAGTTGGTTAGCGCTAATTTGCTCAGCGATGCGTAATGCAATGACACGATAGCGAGGCTGCTTTAGTCCGGCCATAATATCCCTCCAAATTTAGAATACATAATTAAGATAAGCATATCATATTCGCTGATAATGCGTTGATAAGAAACAATCAATTATTAATTGGTAGACCTACTTGTAAGCCTATCAAATTGGGGTGTGTCCCGTTTTCGGTACACGTTGGTCTACATAAATAAATTTGACGCAAGTGACAACTTCATGTTTACAATAGGGTTGTCACTTATCGAAAGTGAGAGAAATTCGATCAAGTAGGAGGAATATGAAGATATGGCTAAGGTGGAAATTGAACATCTTACCAAGATTTTTGGGAAACGTGTTAAGCCGGCCTTGCAAATGGTCCAGCAGCAAGCTTCTAAAACAGAAATCTTGAAAAAGACAGGTGCGACAGTTGGTGTCTATGACGCGAACTTGTCCATCGAAGAGGGAGAAATTTTTGTCATCATGGGATTATCAGGATCGGGTAAGTCAACGCTTATTCGATTGTTGAATCGCTTGATTGAGCCCACATCAGGGTCAATCAAAATTGATGGTGAAGATATCTCAACGATGTCAAAGGAACAATTATTGGAAGTACGTCGTAAGAAAATGAGTATGGTGTTCCAAAGCTTCGGCTTGTTTCCACACCGTACGATTTTAGAAAATACGGAGTACGGTCTCGAGGTGCAAGGTGTGCCAAAGGAAGAACGGCGTGAACGAGCTGAGAAGGCACTTGATAATGCCAATTTGTTGGCGTTTAAGGACCAATATCCTAATCAACTTTCAGGTGGGATGCAACAACGTGTTGGGTTGGCCCGTGCGTTGGCAAATAACCCTGAAATCCTGCTAATGGATGAGGCTTTCTCAGCACTTGACCCCTTGATTCGTCGTGATATGCAAGATGAGTTGTTGGATTTGCAAGCAAATGCGAGTCAAACAATTATCTTTATTTCCCACGATCTGAACGAGGCCCTCCGCATTGGTGATCGCATTGCCATTATGAAGGATGGACAAATTCAACAAGTCGGTACTGGAGAGGAAATTTTGACTGCGCCGGCTAACGATTATGTCCGTGCGTTTATCGAAGATGTCGACCGTTCAAAGGTGTTAACGGCTGAACGTATTATGATTCCACCAATTACAACGAACATTGATGTTGATGGACCAGCAGTGGCATTGAAGAAGATGCGTACTGAAGAAGTGAGTGGGTTGGTCGCTGTTGATCGTCGTCGTCATTTCCAAGGATTCATCAGCAGTGAGGACGCCTTGCGTGCTCGTCGTGAAAACATTGGGTTGCGTGACGTCATGACAGAAATGCCAACAGTTGCCCGTGATATGTTGGTGGCTGACATTATGCCACTGATTTATGATGCACCGACGCCACTGGCGGTAGTAGACAATGGCCGTTTGCTTGGCGTTATCATTCGTGGTCGCGTCCTAGAAGCGTTGTCTGAAACGGAGGTACAATAGTTACCGATGAATACAGTATTAATAAGTAAATTACCGATTGCCAACTGGGTCGAAACGGCCGTTAACTGGCTAACGACCACTTTGAGTGGGTTCTTTAATGTCATTCAAGATGGCGGGACCCACTTGATGAACGGTATTACCAATGGTTTAACAGCAATGCCAAGCTGGATGGTCATTATCGGCCTGACGGTATTTGCAATCCTAGTATGCGGTAAAAAGTGGGGGTTCCCATTGTTTACTTTCTTAGGGCTGCTACTGATTGCCAACCAAAATTTGTGGTCAGATTTGATGAGTACCTTTACATTGGTCTTGGTCTCTAGTCTGGTCTCAATCATTATTGGGGTGCCTTTGGGTATCTGGATGGCCAAGAAGGAAACGGTTGCTAAGATTGTCCAACCGGTTTTGGACTTTATGCAGACGATGCCTGGTTTCGTTTATTTGATTCCAGCGGTTGCCTTCTTTGGTATTGGTGTCGTCCCTGGTGTCTTCGCGTCTGTTATCTTTGCGCTGCCACCAACTGTTCGTATGTCGAACTTAGGGATTCGCCAAGTGCCAAAGGATTTGGTTGAGGCGGCAGATTCTTATGGATCAACGCCGAAGCAAAAGTTGTTTAAGCTTGAGCTGACACTGGCAACCAATACGATCTTGGCCGGTGTAAATCAAACGATTATGTTGGCCTTGTCAATGGTTGTGATTGCCTCAATGATTGGTGCGCCAGGACTTGGTCGTGGTGTCTTGTCAGCGGTGCAAAACGCGGATGTTGGTAAGGGATTTGTGAATGGACTGGCCTTGGTTATCTTGGCCATCATCATTGATCGCTTTACACAAAAATTGAACGTCAAGCCGGCTGATAAGCAACCAACTTCAAAGCACCACTGGAAGATGTGGACAGCGATTGTCGTGGCTGTTGCGATGGTTGGTTCAGGGGTTGTGAATACCTTTGCCAACAGTAAGAAGGTAGAGGACACATTGAACCTTGTTTATGTGCAATGGGACTCAGAAGTTGCTTCAAGTAATGTGTTGGCTGAAGCAATGCGTCAACACGGTTATAGCGTTAACCTGACACCACTTGATAACTCAATCATGTGGCAATCAGTTGCGAATGGACAAGCGGATGCATCAGTGTCGGCTTGGTTACCAAACACGCACGCGGCGCAATACAAAAAGTACAAGTCACAAATTGATATGCTTGGGCCTAACTTGACTGGTGCTAAGACTGGGTTGGTTGTGCCAGCGTATATGGACGTCGATAGCATTAGTGATTTAACCACACAAGCTAATAAAACGGTGACAGGTATCGAACCCGGAGCTGGGGTCACGAACGCTGCTGAAAAGGCCATGGCTGATTATGGTTTGACCAACAATGGTTGGAAGTTGACGCCGTCATCATCAGGTGCCATGACTGTGGCACTTGGTAAGGCGATTAAGGATAAGCAAGATATCGTGGTGACTGGTTGGACGCCACACTGGATGTTCCAAAAGTACGACTTGAAGTATTTGGCTGATCCAAAGGGTTCATTTGGAAAATCTGAATCAATCAATACGTTCACGCGTAAGGGACTTAAGGAAGATAAACCCAAGGCCTACCGTGTGTTGGATAAGTTTAAGTGGGATGAGCAAGACATGGAATCAGTCATGTTAGCCATCCAAAACGGCAAGTCACCGCAGGCAGCAGCCAAGGAATGGATTGCTGATCATCAAAAGCAGGTTGATAGCTGGTTTAAGTAAATAGCGTCGATAAGAGCGTCCGAGAGAAATCTCGGGCGTTTTTTAATTTTGTTTTTGAAAAAGGTTTGATTATTTTGTGAAGTTTGTTACTATTATTTTGTGCAATACCCAATTATCGGACAATAATAAACCGTAATTAGAAACATGTGGGTGTTTCTAAAGCGCAACAAAGGAGTCGCGACCTATTGTGAAGTTGTTGTTTAATGACTGGTTTGCAAATGCACAAGGGAAAGCAAAATAAGGGGAATCGCAACATGAAAATTGCAATTATTGGTAGTACACACGCTGGCACGTTCTCAGCCACGCAAATCAAGAAGCTGCACCCAGATGCCGACATCACGGTCTATGAACAACATACGACAGTTTCGTTTTTGTCATGCGGTATCGCACTATGGCTAGGAAACCACGTGTCAGACGAGCAACGTATGTTTTATGAATCACCAGAATCGATGACGGAACAAGGCATTACGATGAAGATGCAACACCAAGTGGTCGAAGCGAATTTGAATGTTAAGCAAATTCGTGCGAAGAACTTACTGACGGATGAAATCACAACTGAAACGTTTGACAAGATTGTGATTACAACGGGGTCTAAGCCGTTGGTCCCAAATATTCCCGGTATTCATAGTGATCGTGTTTACTTCGCTAAGTCATGGGAAGATGCTAACCGTATTAAAAATGTTGCGGACGGCTTGAAGCGTGTTGTGGTGATTGGTGCTGGATATATCGGTGCTGAAATTGCGGAACAATTTTCAGTGACGGGTAAGGAAGTCACGCTGGTTGATGGTTTGGATCGTGTCTTGCCGAAAAACTTTAGTCCGGTGATGACTGATCGTCTAGAGGCGGCATTTGTTGCACACGACGTTACCTTAGCATTAGGACAACGCGTAGCAGCCTTTGAAGATTTGCCAGACGGTGGTATTCGTGTCGTGACTGACAAGGGGGCCTATGAAGCAGATATCGCTGTGCTTGGCATTGGGTTCTTACCAAATACGGATTTGTTCCAAGGGCAAGTTGAGATGTTACCAAACGGTGCCATTAAGACCAACGAATATATGGAAACAAGCGTACCTGATGTTTACGCCGCTGGGGATGCGACCACGGTCTTTTACAATCCAACCGAGGCAGTGGATTATATTCCATTGGCAACGAATGCCATTCGACAAGGCATGCTAGTTGCGCGTAATATTGATGGCCATCACTTGGCGTATACAGGCACACAAGGCACGTCAGCAGTTGAACTTTACGGCTTTGCAATGGCAGGTACGGGGTTGAATAAAGCGAGTGCCGAAGCCCGTGGGATTGAAGTTGAAGAAACGGTGTATGAGGAGGATTACCGTCCTGACTTTATGCTTTCAACGACCAAGGTCTTAACAACATTGACTTGGGATAAAACGACACGCCGTGTGCTAGGAGCAGCCTTTATGTCAGAGCATGACATTTCACAGGCAGCCAATGTTGTGTCATTAGCCATTCAAAACAAAATGACAATCGATGACCTAGCGATGGCCGATTTCTTCTTCCAACCTAACTTCACGCAACCGGTTAATTTCGTTGGTGCGACAGCATTGAAGGCCGTTAACGAAAATTAATTCTAAAAAAGCGTTGACATTAAAATGAGAAAACACTAATATAATGCTCATAAAGAAAAAACGACAGTTAAAAACAAAGTGATCAGGAAAGTAATGATTGATTCAAAGCCTAGAGAGTATCGGGTCGGTGTGACGGTACGTGCGATTTGATGATGAAAATGGCCTGTGATTGGGTGGCATGAACAGCAAGTCTGTAAATACCACACGGATTGGTCTCCGTTACCAGACACGCGTATCGACACAGCATCATCTCGCTCCCTGTCTGCACGTTGTAAGTTCATGTCGGGTGACTGGCATGATGAAGGTAGAATGGTATCACGGTAAGCCCGTTTCTATATCGAGCCCTAATTTTGGGGCGACGTATAGGAACGGGCTTTTTTGTTTTTAGCTGCGGTTTATGGAGGATATGAAAATGGGAATTTCAAAGAAGCAGGTTGTATTGGGAACGGTTGTTGCAGTGGCGGGTTTGGCAGTCTTTGCTAGTCAACCACATGCTGTATCAGCGGCCTCAAAGGACAAGACGGTAACGGTTGGGTTGGTGGGTGACTCTGACCGTCAATTGTGGGAGTACGTAAAGAAGGATGCTGCAAAAAAGTATGGTATCGATATTAAGCTTAAGTTGTTTACGGATTACATCAAGCCAAACCAAGCGTTGGTCGACAAGTCAATTGATTTGAATGCCTTCCAAACGATTAATTACTTCGACGTTCAGAACAAAAATTTCAAGGGCAAGTTGGTCAGTGTTGGTAAGACCTACGTGACACCAATTCGCATCTATTCTGACAATCACAAGAAGCTGGCCGATTTGCCTAAGGGCGGTACGATTGTTGTGCCAAATGATCCGTCAAACGAAAAGCGCGCGTTGGATGTGCTGGAAGCTGCCGGCTTGATTAAGTACAACCATGATGTGAAGTTGCCAAGTGCCCAGGATATTACTGAGGACAAGAAGGATTTCAAAATTAAGGAAGTGGCATCTGATCAAGCAGCTTCAGCTTTGAAGAGTGCTGACGCGGCGGTTGTTAACACCAACTATGCTTTGGATGCCAAGCTGGACATCGATAAGGCGTTGTACGTCGAGCCAGTTAACAAGGCCAACAAGGGCTACATCAACATTATTGCAGCACGCAAGGGAACGCAAAACAAGAAGATTTACAAGCAAGTGGTTAAGGCTTACCAAACGGAATCAACAAAGAAGCACATGAAGCAACTATACGGTTCAGCTGAAATTGCAGCTTGGGATATTAAGTTGAAGTAATCAATCGACATTAGGGGGAAGTCATAATGGCAGAACAAACAGCAATTTTTGCAGGGGGGTGTTTTTGGTGCATGGTACAGCCGTTTGAAACCTTACCAGGTATCAAGCTAGTCCGCTCGGGATATACGGGTGGGTTTAAAGCTAATCCAACGTATGAAGAAGTTAAAGCTCATGAAACCGGACATACCGAAGCCGTCAAAATCTGGTTTGACGATGAAATTGTGTCATACGAAGATCTAGTCACACTTTATTGGCAGACGGCTGATCCAACAGACGCAATGGGGCAATTTCAAGACCGTGGTGATAACTATCGCCCAGTTATTTTTGTGAATTCAGATGAACAACGGGCAATTGCTGAGGCGTCAAAAGACCAATTACAAGCGTCGGGAATCTTTGGGGAGTCACCGATTGTGACGACGATTGAAGACGCAACGACATTCTGGGAGGCCGAAGAGGATCACCAGGAGTTTTACAAGAAGCATGCGGACGTGTATGCCGAAGAAAAGCAAGCACGTGATGCTTACAAAGAATCTTATTGGGGTGTTAAGTAACAAACGTGGCCAGGACCGAATTGGTTCTGGCTTTTTGTATGCGTAAAAATCGACCATTTTGTGACCGTACCCCTATTTTGGCTGACGAGGTGTATTAATTTTTGTATACTAATTAATGACAAAAAGAAAGAGAGATGGCAAAAAGATGCATTACACATTTTTTGTCAATCCGGCAGCACGTTCGGGAAAATCCATGGTTGTCTGGGGAGAGGTTGAGCAATTCTTAAAAAACACTGGGGTGGATTTTGATAGTCGACTATCAACTGCGCCAGGGGAATTGCGTAAATGGGCATATCAATATGCTAAATATGAAGACGCGTCAGATCGACAATTGGTTGTTGTCGGTGGTGACGGATCACTAAATGAAGTTATCAATGGCTTGCTTGCCTTTGATACGAAAAGAAGTATTCCGTTGGCCTATATTCCAGCGGGTTCAGGAAATGATTTTGCACGCGCGCATGGTATTACTGGTACACCAGTTGAAATGATGCAAGCCATTTTAACGAAAGTTGCAGCTAACGAGCCAAAGTCAATTGATATTGGTGAGTACATGGATGCGGTTAAGCGTGAACGACGTTTCTTCTTGAATAACGTGGGGATTGGGTTTGACGCAACGACGGTTGAAATTGCGAATAACTCACGTATCAAGAATATTCTTAATAAGTTAAAGCTCGGCAAAGCGACTTACGGCGTGGCTCTGATTGAGGCGCTGTCACGTCAAGATCGTTTTCCAGTTGAAATTATTGCGAATGGTCGTAAGTTTTACACGCCACGTGGTTACCTGTTGACGGTATCAAATCACCCGTACTTCGGTGGTGGTGTAAAGATTATGCCAGATGCAGATCCAACTGATGGCAAGATTGACTTAATTATGATTGAACGTCCACAATTCTTCATTAAGATTTTGTGGTTGCTTGGCCAGTTGGTCCGCGGTCGTCATTATCGTTATTCAGAGGTGCACCGCTTTACGGCGTCATCAATTCGCGTACGCACATCGCGCCTAGAATTTGGCCATGCGGATGGGGAAGAACTTGGGTCACGTGCCTATGATTTGATGGTAACAACCCGTCCATATCCATTCTGGCTATAATATTTTTCTAAAGCATCGGTCTTTGACCGGTGCTTTTTGGTATACTGAGTTTAAATAACCAGTAGAAGCGAGGCAAAACATGTATAAGCACCTAATTTTCGACTTGGACGACACATTGCTAGATTTCCGCAAGGGCGAGCAAGTGGGATTGATGAATATTTTTCGGGATCACGGTCTAGAAAACCAAGTTGACGACGCCTTCGCAACGTATCAAACAATCAACCGCGGACTATGGGCGGCATATGAACGTGGTGAAATTAATAAGGATCAAATCCATAACACACGATTCGGTAAACTGTTTGCTGAATTCGACCGTGCAGTAGACGGTATCGCGCTGGAAAAAGAATATCGTCATTATCTAAATGAAAATTATTTTGTGCTAGATGGTGCCGAAGATTTGCTTAAGAATTTGGTGGCACAAGGCTACAAGTTGATTGCCGGTACGAATGGTGAACAACGCACGCAAGAACTACGTCTAGAACATACCGGATTTGGTCGTTACTTTGACGATGTGTTCATCTCAGATGCTATTGGTCACGCCAAGCCATCAACTGAATTCTTTGATGCTATCTTTGGGCACCGTCAAGATATGGTGCGTGAAGAGTCAATCATGATTGGGGATGGTTTGGCGTCAGATATTGAAGGTGGTAATCGTTATAATTTGGACACGATTTGGGTAAATCTTCACCAACAAGTAAATGAAACGCCATATCAAGCAACTTATGAAGTAAATGAGTTGCCAACAATTATGCAAATTGTGAGCAAATAAGTAATTACGAACAATATCAACCAAAAATAAGCTGATGCTTTTCTTTTTTGTTGCATAAGTAAGTCAAATGTCAGCGGTACACTTAAGTAAAATAAGGGTAGGGGGATATCGTTATGTCAAAGACGAATGCAGTTGTTATTTATGCATCAAAATATGGAACCACCGAAGCATACGCAAAGGATTTTGCGACGGCGTTGGATTTACCGGTCTGCGATTATCATAAATGTCCGGCACTGGCAGCTGAGCCAGGGATTGAAAAGGTTTATGTGTTTGCGTCGATTTACCGACGTACGGTGGCGGGACTGCCAGAAATTGCGCATGCCTTTGATCCAGATATTGTTGAACGGGTCTTCGTTGTGGGGATGATAGATCCAGAAGATAAGGAAACAATTCAATTTTTGGAAGATCAAGTCCATGATTACATGCCACGTGCGAGTGTTTCACTGCTGGGTGGTAAGATTGATATTGATAAGGTCTCAACATCGGATAAGATGTTACTCAAGGTAATGTACGCTTTTGAAAAGCGCAAGGCCATGGGTGAACGAACGGCAACAGAACAACGATTGGTAGAAATGGTTGAGTCACGTCAAACGGATATGACCGATATGACACCAATTGAACATTTGTTAGAAAACTTACAAAAGAACTAAAAAAACACCTTCGTAACTGCATTATGCAAGTTACGAAGGTGTTTTTGTTTTTAGATCAAAATGAACATTGGCAAGATTAGTGGGCGGCGCTTCGTCTTGTCATACAAGAAGCGTTGTAGTTGAGATACAACAGCGTTACGAATGCTGTGCTCACTTGCGTTTGGCTCGCGCATTGCAGTTAAGATTGCGTGGAAGATTTCCTTACGACCTTCATTGATCAATTCTTCAGATTCGCGCATGTAGATGAATCCACGTGACAAGATATCAGGACCAGCCGTGATTTCTTGATTCTTCAAATCGATCGTTGCAACAACGACAACCAAACCATCTTGTGACAACATTTGACGGTCACGCAAAACTGCAGAACCGACATCCCCAATTCCGTTACCGTCAACATAAGTATCTTCAGCAGGGAAGTGGTCAGCCAAACGAGCTGAATCAGCCGTCAAAGCAAGAACATCACCGTTATCAAGCACGAATGTGTTGTCCTTAGGAACACCAACATCGTGAGCCAAACCTTCGTGCACCTTCAACATACGGTATTCACCGTGGACAGGCATGAAGTACTTTGGCTTGATCAATGACAACATCAACTTTTGCTCTTCTTGGCCACCGTGACCAGAAGTGTGGATGTTGTTCACCTTACCGTAGATAACGTTAGCGCCAGCTTCTTCAAGTTCGTTAATCACGCGGTTAACAGATTGTGTGTTACCAGGAATTGGTGAGCTTGAGAAGATAACTGTGTCATCAGGTTGGATTGAAATTTGCTTGTGCGTACCATTCGCGATACGGGCAAGGGCTGCCATCGGCTCACCTTGAGAACCTGTTGAAAGAATCAACACTTCGTTAGGTGGGAGGCGGTTGATTTCGTGTGCATCAACCAACATCTCCTTTGGAATGTTCAAGTAGCCAAGTGCCAAACCGTTGGTAACGGCACTTTCCATTGAACGGCCGAAGACGGCAATCTTACGACCGTGGGCAAGGGCAGCTTCAGTTGCCATTTGCACACGTGACATGTTTGAGGCGAACGTGGCGAAAATAATACGACCATCGATTTCATCAAACAACTTGTCAATCGTCTTACCAACCCAACGCTCTGACTTTGAGAATTCATCTCGTTCAGCGTTTGTTGAGTCAGACATCAAAAGTAAGACACCTTCAGAACCGATGCGGGCCATCTTTTGTAGGTTAGGTGGCTGCTTAGTCGTTGGTGTCAGGTCGAACTTGAAGTCACCCGTTTCGACGATTGTACCTGAAGGGGTGTGAACAGCCACACCGAACGTATCAGGGATTGAGTGAGTTGTGCGGAAGAACTCAACACTCATGTTGTCAAACTTAAGAACAGTATCTTCATCGATTTCGTGAAGTTCGGTACTGTTTAACAAGCCGTGT
This sequence comes from Weissella confusa, assembly GCF_004766315.1. Taxonomy (GTDB): domain Bacteria; phylum Bacillota; class Bacilli; order Lactobacillales; family Lactobacillaceae; genus Weissella; species Weissella confusa_A. The sequence continues at coordinate 48,792 of NZ_PVSN01000035.1, forward strand.
TCATCCAACTTGTTCTTAATCAATGCCAAGGCGAGAGGTCCGCCATATACAGGAACGTTAACTGCGTTCAAGAAGAAGTGGATAGCACCGATGTGGTCTTCGTGACCGTGGGTGATAACCAACGCCTTAATCTTGTCGCGGTTTTCCTTTAGGTAGGTATAGTCAGGAATAACATAGTCAATTCCTAGCAATTCGTCTTCAGGGAACTTAACACCAGCATCCACAACGATGATTTCATCGCCATATTGAATACCGTATGTGTTCTTACCAATCTCCCCAAGTCCACCCAATGCGTATACGGCTGTCTCGTCTGGACGTACATCCAGATTCATTACCATAGATTAGAACTCCGTCAACTTAAAGTTAGGGCTTTGTTGCTCGTAAGCCAAAGCCTTTTCTGACAATTGCTCAATCAACTCAACGTTGTAATCCGTGTTTGTTTCAACAGCCAAACGAGCAGCTGGTTGATCAACAGCGTCAATGTAAAGTGATTGCGTGTTTTCACGCTTTGGGTTTTGCTTCATAGTAGGTTGGTAGTAAACCTTAAAAATCATAATCGGTTAATCTCCTTTTTAATTACTGTCTTGTACCGAACAATCTTATATGTAAGTTTATCAGAAATGCGGATTAAATACCATATTCACACCGGATGTATGAGATATGACGTCGATAAGCAACCAGTCGTTTTTTTGCCGTGTTTCGGTTACACTTAAGTTAATGAAACGGAGGTTTGCAGTGATGACAAAAAGCATCTGGCAACGATTAAAAGACAATGTGCGTGGTGTTAAAGGAAAATTCAAACGCGCATATGTGCCAACAACGACGCCTGAAGAAGTTGCTTTGGCCAATAGTTTGAAAGCAACGCTACCAGCCGATTTGGCAACGTATATTTACGTTGGTGGGTTATGGGACGTTAATTTGAATCGCGGTATCGCTGGCTATGTAACGCTGGCTGTAAATGAACCAGCCGAACAGGTCGCGACACTAACAACGGGCATCTCATCTGCATACGAAGCAGAACTCCAAGCGATGATTGCTGGTTTGTCAGCAGTTGAATTGACTAAGCGCCAGGCTGGTCATTTTGTGCTGGTGACACCTTTAGAAGATTTCGTGCGTAACTACAACGATTTTTCATTAGCCGCGCAATATACAGATTTGCCTGAACGCGCAACGTCAACAGATCGCCTGTACCATGACTTTGTGCTATTGTCAGCGACATTCCGCTCATTGCGCGTGACGTCGCCAGCTAAAAAGGACAGCAAGCAAAGTGACTTCATTGCGCACAAACTATCACGCATCATTACGGCCTACCGTGACTCACGAGGTAAGTAATATGTTGTTTGTATGGATTGGACTGATTGTGTTACTCGGTGTCATTGCAGTCACGATTTATCGTCGTTACGGACGTCGTTTGACGGAACGCCAAATTATCGCCTCGCAACAAGTCGTGAACGCAGCAATGGCAGTTGCCTTGAAGGATTTATCAAATGAACTGTTGATTTTTCCAATGAACCGACCAACTTCGACGTTGGTGGCCAATATTTGGGGACATGAAGTGATGGCATTTGAGTTTGAAATCCCATTTAAGGAGCGCCAAGAAGTCGTGGTCATTCGACAAGCGTTGAATAACGCCTTGCGAGAATACACGGAAGATCAGAATTTAGTGAGCGCTTCTGACACGGATATGGCATTGGTCGTCACAGATGTGTGGTACGACAACCGTAAGCCAATGCTTCACGTTGATGTGGCCCACGTTATTAATGATGAAACGGCTGCTTACTTGCGCGATTTGCGTAAATTGAACCAACCGGTTTAAGTTTGGTATACTTGTTATTAAGAAACAAAATGGTAGGAGAAGAGCTATGTATTTGATGAAGGATATCGTGCGCGATGGCGATCCCGTTTTGCGCCAACAAGCTGCAAAGGTGACGTTCCCACTTTCTGATGAAGTGAAGGAAGCCACGAAGAACATGATGGAATACCTAATCATCAGCCAAGATGAAGAGGAAAACGAAAAGTACGGTCTTCGCCCAGGTGTTGGACTTGCTGCTCCACAAGTTGGTATTTCACAACAATTTTCATCAATTTTGATTCCTGATGAAGATGTTGATGACTCAGATATTGACGAAGATGCTGAGCCAACGTACTTCTTTAAGGGCACAATCTACAACCCAGTTATTACGCGTCAATCAGTTAAGCAAACAGCTTTGTCAATGGGTGAAGGTTGCTTGTCAGTTGACGAAGACGTACCTGGTTATGTTGAGCGTTCATACCGTATTACGGTTAAGTATCAAGACGAAAATGGCGACTTCCAAGAGTTGAAGTTGGAAGGTTACCCAGCCATCGTTTTCCAACACGAAATCGATCACTTGCACGGGACGCTATACTACGATCACATCAGCAAGACGACACCATGGTCAGAATCTGATGGCACGCGTTACATCGGGTAATCCGAATGGTCAGTGGTGATAAGAATTTTAACTATCCAATGTTGGATGGGTGGACAACAGACGATATCATTAAGGTAAGCGCACTGTACTCGGCTGTTTCTGCAGCGTACGAGGGTGGCGTGGATCGTGAAGCGCTTTTAGCAGCTTACAAGGATTTCAAAACAGTTGTGCCAAGTAAAGCTGAAGAGAAGCAACTTGATCGTGAGTTCGGGGTGGAATCAGACTACAGTATCTACCGGACGATCCAGGCAGCCCAACAAGCGTCTACTAAGCGCCTTAAAATGGAGGGCTAGCAGTTGAACGAGACACAATTAAAGAAGCTGGATACAACTGTTCTTGGTTGGCTAGATACTGTCCACGATAATGTTTTGAAGCGTGTCTCTCAACGGATGCAGGTCGAAACAAAGCAAGGACATCGCGATTTAGTGACGAATGTTGACCGAGAAACTGAACAATTCTATGTGGATGCGATTCGACGATTTGATCCACATGCCAAGATTCTTGGTGAAGAAGGGTTTGGGGATGCAGTTAACAGTCTGGACGGCCGTGTTTGGTTTGTTGATCCTATCGATGGCACAATGAATTTTGTGAAGCAACATGCTGAATTTGCAACCATGCTGGCGGTCTATGAAGACGGTAAGCCGGTAATGGCGTGGATTATGGACGTTGTCAATCACGACATTGTACACGGTGGTCCAGAATATGGGGTCTACCACAATGATGAAAAACTAAATCAGCCTGTTAACACGTCGTTAGCAGATGGTTTGGTTATTTTGTCAGGAGCACGCCTCTTATATGAACAATACGGTTTCCCTGAAATTGCGAAGCAAGCAATTGGGTACCGTGTCTATGGTTCTGCAGGTATTTCATACTTATATGTTTTGACTGGTCGAGCAGTTGCTTACGCCAGTGTTATGAAGCCTTGGGACTACGCTGCTGGGACGTTACTTGGTGAAGCATTAGGGTTTAAAGTCGGAAAAATTGACGATCAACCTGTGAATATGTTATTATCAGGAGCAGTTCTAGTGGCAACACAACAAGCATATAACGATATCATGTCAATTGAACGTGACCTATAAGCCGGGCCGCGTGTTCAGCGGCTCGTATTTGTTAGTTGTTACACCGATTAGAGTAATAAAAGTGACGTATAGTCAAGGAGAATAGGATTTTGGCAAAGCGCGAAAACATCCGTAACATTGCAATCATCGCCCACGTCGACCACGGTAAGACGACGTTGGTTAATGAATTGCTTAAGCAATCAGACACGCTTGATATGCGTACTGAACTTGGCGATCGTGCCATGGATACGAACGATCTTGAAAAGGAACGTGGTATCACGATTTTGGCTAAGAACACAGCCGTTAAGGTTGGGGACAAGCAAATCAACATCTTGGACACGCCAGGACACGCGGACTTCGGTGGTGAAGTTGAGCGTATCATGGGTATGGTTGACGGTGTTTTGTTGGTTGTTGATGCCTTTGAAGGTACGATGCCACAAACTCGTTTCGTTTTGAAGAAGGCCTTCGAGCAAAACTTGACGCCAATCGTTGTTGTTAACAAGGTTGACCGTCCAGGTGCTCGTCCTACTGAAGTTGTTGACGAAGTGCTTGATTTGTTTATCGAATTGGGTGCTGACGAAGACCAATTGGAATTCCCAGTTATCTTCGCTTCAGCTATGAACGGAACGTCATCATTGAATGCTGACTTGGCAACGCAAGAGCACACAATGAAGCCAATCTTCGACACTGTATTCGAAACGATTCCAGCGCCAGAAGATAACTCAGACGAGCCTTTGCAATTCCAAGTTTCATTGTTGGATTACAACGACTTCGTTGGACGTATCGGTATCGGACGTGTCTTCCGTGGTAAGATCAAGGTTGGCGACAACGTTACTGTTATGAAGCTTGATGGTACGACGCAAAACTTCCGTGTTACGAAGTTGTTTGGTTTCATCGGTTTGGACCGTGTTGAAATCAACGAAGCTATTGCTGGTGACTTGATTGCCGTTTCAGGTATGGAAGAAATTTCAGTTGGTGAAACTGTTGTTGAACCATCACACTTGGACGCATTGCCAGTTTTGCGTATTGATGAGCCTACTTTGCAAATGACGTTCCGTACGAACGATTCACCATTTGCTGGTCGCGAAGGTAAATTCGTGACGGCTCGTCAATTGGAAGATCGTTTGCGCCGCGAATTGCACACTGACGTTTCATTGCGTGTTGATGACACTGATGAAGCTGGTGCATGGTTGGTATCAGGACGTGGTGAGTTGCACTTGTCAATCTTGATCGAAACTTTGCGTCGTGAAGGATTCGAATTGCAAGTTTCACGTCCACAAGTTATCTTCAAGGAAGTTGACGGCGTTGAATCAGAGCCATTCGAAGCTGTTCAAATCGACACGCCTGACGAGTACTCAGGATCAGTTATCGATTCATTGAACCAACGTAAGGGTGAGATGCGTAACATGGAGCCAACTGGTACTGGTACGACTCGTATGGAGTGGTTGGTACCTTCACGTGGATTGATCGGTTACTCAACTGAATTCATGTCATTGACTCGTGGATACGGTATCTACAACCACACGTTTGAGACGTACGCACCAGTTGTTAAGAACTGGAACCCAGGTCGTCGTAACGGTACTTTGGTTTCAATTAACCAAGGTCAAGCAACGACGTACGCTATCATGGGTGTTGAAGATCGTGGAATCATGTTTATTCACCCTGGTGATGACATCTACGAAGGAATGGTTGTTGGTATGAACAGCCGTGACAACGACATCTCAGTTAACGTTACGAAGGCAAAGAACCAAACGAACGTTCGTTCATCAAACAAGGACCAAACTGCCTCAATCAAGACGCCACGTGATATGACGCTTGAAGAGTCATTGGAGTTCTTGGACGATGATGAGTACGCCGAAGTAACGCCAGAACACGTACGTATCCGTAAGCAAATTTTGGTTACGGCCGAGCGTGAGAAGGCTGCTAAGCGTAAGAAGATTGCTCAACAAGGCTAATCTTTTTAAATTAGACAAATAGAACGCCCTTTAGCATCATGCTGAAGGGCGTTTTTTGTGATTTCGTGAAGTTGGAAATGTTCAGGGGTGAAGTGTGCTAAAATATAACAAGTTATCCACTTTAATGAAGGAGCCCTGAGCGATGCAAGCTGTGAAAAAGCGACGTGGTTATCGGTTGTTAAGAACCATCCGCGAGACCCCAAAACGCGTCAAAGAAAAATTTAAATATCTCGATTTGGTCTTGCTACTATTAATCATCGGCGTTTTAGTCTTCGGTGTGACAATGGTGTATTCAGCTAGTTCAAATATGAATTCAGGATCTTCTACATCTTTCTTATTTAAGCAAGCCCTGTTCAGCGTTATTAGCGTGGCTGCGATGCTTTTGATATTTAGTGTCAACATTAATTGGTCGTCGACTAGGGTTAATTACCTGATATCGGTATTCCTAGTTGCGACGGACTTCGCCTTGGCCATAGCGTTGATCGCTGGACCAGTTACCTCGGGTGCAAAAGGCTGGATTTATATTGGCACATTCGGAATTCAACCGGTTGAATACTTTAAAGTAGCCATGATTTTATGGTTTGCCAAACGCTTTGCCCGTAATGTTGTTAATCCGTATAAAGTTGGTGCGGGTGTAAAAGAACGCCTCCATTACTATAAGGATTTCATTGCACCAGGAGTTGGTATCTTGCTAACTGGTTTGATGCCCGATCTTGGTGGTGCGTTGATTTTGTTTGCGCTATTTGCGATTATATTTTTGACCTCTGGTATTCGACCAACGGGTTTAATTACAATGGTTGGGATTGTCATTGGTGTGCTGATTTTGGTACCGGTGCTGTTGCCAGTGCTTGAAAAGTTACCATTGATGCACTATCAGTTGTTGCGTTTTGAGTCGTACATCGATCCTTGGAAGACAGAAGATGCCGGTCACCAGTTGATTAATTCTTACTACGCTATTTCAAACGGCGGTTTCTGGGGTCGCGGCTTAGGAAATAGTATTCAAAAAGCGGGTTATCTGCCTGAACCGAATACCGATTTTATTATGGCGATTGTCGGTGAAGAGTTAGGTGCTGCTTGGATTTTAATTATTCTTGCTGTATTTGGCTTTATCATTTGGCGTTTGGTCATCTACGCGGTGAAGGCCCGTAACATGCAAATTCGCTTAACGTTGTACGGTATTGCTGCCTACATTGGTATCCAAATTTTGGTTAACCTTGGTGGTGTCGTGGGCGTCGTGCCAATTACTGGTGTGACGTTCCCATTGATTTCATATGGTGGATCATCATTGATGTCATGGGGAATTACGTTTGGAATCGCCTTTAACATGATTGGTGTGTTGAAAAAGAATGAAAGTTTACGGGAGCGTGAATAAATGGCTTTTGAAGTAACGCCACGTCGAAGTGTCGTGGTTTATTTGAAAAATGTTCGCCAAGCGCGCCAATTGCGTCGTTTTGGCGTTGTCAGTTATATTTCAGAGAAAATGAAGTATGCTGTTATTTATATGAATGAAGAGGATGTTGCATCAAAGTCAGCGTTGATTGAACGCTTGGGCTTCGTGGCATCTGTTGATGTTTCGCACTGGCCTGAGGTTGATACAACCATTGGTAGCCAAGGTGAGGCATTTGAATTTTCGGTTGATCCATCAGAATTGGCGGATGAGCCGGCTGAAGAAGAGGAATTGTAATGCGTATTGTGAGTGGAGAATTTGGTGGTCGCCCATTGAAGGCGGTCCCGGGTGATGCAACCCGACCAACTACAGATAAGGTAAAAGAAGCAATCTTTAGCATGATTGGTCCTTATTTCGATGGTGGCCGTTCATTAGATTTGTATGCTGGTTCGGGCGGGTTAAGTATCGAAGGTGTTTCTCGCGGTTTGGACGAAGCAGTGTTGGTTGACCGTCAATTTGCGGCGATCAAGACCATTAACGAAAATATCGCGATTACAAAAGCACCAGGGAAATTCACGGTGATTAAGAGTACGGCAGATGCAGCCATTCAACGTTTGATGGGGTCACAACCATTTGACGTCTTGTACTTTGATCCGCCATATGCCAAGCAAACAATTACCGCTGACCTTGAAAAACTTGTTGCGGCAAACTTGATTGCGCCAGATGCGTTGATTGTGGCCGAAACTGATCAAAATGCAAACCTACCAGAAGATATGCCTAATTTTGACTTCTTAAAGGAAAAGGATTACGGCATTACGGTGGTCAAGTTATATCAATATAAGGGGGAAGCATAATGCGTCGCGTATTATTTCCGGGTAGTTTTGATCCATTTACAAATGGACATCTAGATGTTGTTAAGCGTGCTGCAACGCTCTTTGACGAGGTTGTCATTGGTGTCGGCACTAACAAGATGAAAAAGTATCTCTTCTCACTTGAAGAAAAGATTGCCTTGATTGAGGCATCTGTTGCTGATTTGCCAAATGTTTCAGTACGTGAAATGGCTGGTTTGACGATTGAGTATATGAAAGAAATCAACGCTGATACGTTGGTACGTGGTTTGCGTAACGAAACTGATTACCTATACGAACGTGACATTGCTGAAATGAATCATTTCTTGGGCAAGGTTGAGACGGTCTTTTTGATGGCACGCCCAGAGCACCAAAACATCTCAAGCTCTATATTGAAAGAAGTTGTTAGTTTTGGCGCCGATGTGCATGAATTGGTACCTGGACCAGTTGCTAATGCGCTTGCTGAGAAGTTTGCGGAGAAGTAGCATATGGCTGAAAAACAAAAGAAATCCCATAAATGGCTGAAAATTTCTGGCATTATCGCGGCTGTGTTGGTGTTATTGGTACTGGTCAGTCCATTGCCACTATATGCTGAAACGCCTGGCGAGGCTGACAATCTGTCTGGTTATATCAAGGTAGACGGCAAAAATCCTAAAGTTGACGGTGAGTATATGATTACAGCCGTTTACATGTCGCAAGTCAATGGAATCGGCGCTATTATGGCGTGGCTCGATCCAACAGCATCATTAATGACATCCTACGAAGCTAATGGTGGTGGCTCACAAGCAGATAATGTGGCCATTAACAAGGTTTACATGGATTCTGCGGTGAATGAAGCTAAAGTAACAGCGTTTAAGGCAGCTGGGGTTCCGTATAAGCGCACGTTTAACGGTATCTATGTCATGGCAGTGCAAGACAACTCTAACTTTAAAAAGCACCTGCACGTTGGCGATTTGATTACCTCAGTCGATGGTAAGTCATTTGAATCTGCAAAGGGATTTCAAAATTACATCCGCAAAAATAAAGTGGGTTCAAAACTGACGATTAACTACGAACATAATGGTAAGACAAAAGAAGCAACCGGTAAGACGGTCGCTTTGGCCGGGACTAAGAAAGTACCTGGTATCGGTATCGCGCTGACAGACGCTGTCGATGTGACGTCTGATCGAAATGTTACGGCGGATATGGGGGACATCGGTGGCCCATCCGGTGGGTTGATGTTTTCACTAGAAATGTATGATGCGCTGTCTAATGAAAACTTGGCTGCTGGGCGTAAAATCGCTGGTACTGGTACGATTGATAAGGACGGTAACGTCGGTGAAATCGGTGGTATTGATAAAAAGGTGATTGCGGCCTACGAATCGGGTGCTAAAATCTTCTTTGCGCCATATATCAAGCCAACAAAGGCTAATTTGGCAATGGAATCTGATGGGATGACAAATTACCAACTAGCAGTTAAAACGGCTAAGAAATACGCGCCTGGTATGAAGGTTGTGCCAGTTAAGACGTTTGACGATGCAGTTAAGTATCTACGTACACATTAATATGAAAAACAAAACCAGCTGATAAGGCTGGTTTTTTTCTGCCCGTCTGACAGGATATTAGTGTGTGAAAGATTGCATTTGTGGTATATTAAGCCATATAAGACAAGGGGGATAATGATATGTCTGAGGAACGAACACTGGTTTTGATTAAGCCAGATGGTGTTGCACGTGGTTTGATGGGGGAAGTCTTTTCACACTTGGAGCGCAAGGAATACAAGATTACGTCATTGTTGATGACAGAAGCAACTGAAGATCAATTGCGTCGTCACTATGCCGAAAAGGTAAATGCACCTTATTTCCCAGAAATTCTCGAATACATGACAAGTGGTCCATTAGTTGCAATGGTCGTGACGGGAACAAACATCGTGAAGAACTTCCGTGCAATGGCCGGTGTGACTAATCCAAGCGAGGCAGCACCTGGTACAATTCGTGGTGATTATGGTCGCAACTGGGAAGATGGTGCGGTTCGTAACATCGTGCACAGTTCTGACAGTGTTGAAAATGCCGAACGCGAAATTAGCATTTGATTTGAAAATCACTAAAAATTTTGACAAACTTGCATAAAATCTGTACAGTAATACGAGTTGTTACGTACAGATAGCACAAATTTTTTTGTGCCGAACATAGAGGCGAACATCATTTCGGATAGGGATGATGGACGCCTTTTATTTGTTTAAGGAGGGAATTTATGCAGGCCAAAGAATGGCATGTATTACGAGCGGTAATCGCCGCTGGCATCATGAGTTTTAGTGGGGTGTTGATTGAAACGTCGATGAATGTTACGTTTCCAACCTTGATGAACGAATTTCAGACTAACGCAAATGGTGTGCAATGGGTGACGACGGGCTATTTGCTAGCCATCGCCGTGGTGGTGCCACTTTCAGCATTTTTAATTCGAAATTATTCACCGCGTCGACTATTTATCATTGCTAACCTACTGTTTTTGGCAGGTGTCATTTTAGATGGCTTTGCGCCTAATTTGTTGGTGCTGCTAGCTGGCCGTGTTTTCCAAGGAATTGGAACGGGAATTGCATTGCCATTGATGTTTGACATCATTTTGACAAAGTCACCGCTTAATCGTCGTGGCGTGATGATGGGGATTGGGACCATGACCACTTCGATTGCACCTGCCATTGGCCCAACATACGGTGGTGTCTTGTTAAATAGTTTGGGGTGGCGTTCAATTTTCTGGTTCTTGATTGTTTTGCTACTGGCTTCGTCGGTAATGGGTTTGACCAGTATGCCAGTTGAAACAGTTAAGCGAACGGAAAATTTTGCTTTTGGCGCATTTGTTTTCCTGGGTCTAGGATTAGGATTGCTGCTAATGGCCGTTGAACGACTATCATTAGTGTTCCTAATTGCTGCGATTGTCTTGCTGGTAGTATTCGGGTTCCTAAACAAGCGTCGCCAACTATTGAACCTAGCTATTTTGCGTCACTCACGTTTTGACCGCTTGATGGTTAGTTTCCTGGTTTATCAAGCGATTCTTCTAGGTCTATCATTTATCTTGCCTAACTACCTGCAACTTGGGTTGGGACGTACGGCAACCGCTGCTGGCTTGTTTATGTTCCCAGGAGCGGTTATTGGTTCTGTGTTGGCCCCAGTATCAGGACGTGTATTGGATAAATTTGGCGCAGTTAAGCCAATCTTGTTTGGCCTTAGTGTTGCAACGTTAGCAATGGTTTTGATGGCCGTGTTCTTTAAAGATTTGTCGTTCTGGACGTTGATGTTGACGCACATGTTGTTGATGGTTGGGATTGGTTTCTCATACGCGAACTTGATGACTATCACGTTATCTAGTTTGGCACCTAGTGAGAATGCTGATGGTAATAGTGTTTTGAACACGTTGCAACAATTTGTCGGTGCTAGTGCAACGGCAATTGTTGCGCAAATCTTCGCCTCTGCTATTGCCAATCATCCAAGCGCTGGTGTTGTGACGGGTTCGCAGACTGGCATTTATGTCTTGATGGGTTTGATGGTAATTTCGCTTATCATCTTCATCGGTATGAATTTGAATAAAAACTAGATTGAAAGTTTTACTGAACACTAGCTTGAGCTCGTAACGTGGTTACGGGCTTTTTCTACGGGTGAATTGTCAATTCAACCGGAACACTTGAGATAAATAATATTCTTTAGCCGATCTCCAGCCGAAAAGCTTTCGAGGTCGGCTATTAATTTGCTCAACCATTTGTTCAATGTATTCGTCTGAATAA
>NZ_PVSN01000071.1 GCF_004766315.1 Weissella confusa
TTATTCAGACGAATACATTGAACAAATGGTTGAGCAAATTAATAGCCGACCTCGAAAGCTTTTCGGCTGGAGATCGGCTAAAGAATATTATTTATCTCAAGTGTTCCGGTTGAATTGACAATTCACCAAAAGAAAAAGGCTAACCTTGCACATGCAAGATTAGCCTTTTTACAGCTCTATAATTAAGCTTCCTTCTTATCCAACGCAGCCTTCACAAAGGCACCGTACAAAGGTTCTGGACGGTATGGACGTGACAAGAATTCTGGGTGGTATTGGGCAGCCACGAAGAAGTCATTCTCTGGCAACTCAATAATTTCCATCAAACGATCGTCAGGTGAAGTACCTGAGAAGACCATACCGGCATCCTCAAATTCCTTACGGTAGTCGATGTTAAATTCGTAACGGTGACGGTGACGCTCTTGGATCTCATCTTGACCCTCGTAAATGTCCTTCGTCAACGTACCATCCTTCAAGTCAGCTGGGTACAAACCAAGACGCAATGTACCACCACGATCCGTAACTTCCTTTTGGTCGTTCATCAACGCGATAACTGGTGCTGACGTCTCTGGGTTCAACTCGATTGAGTTAGCATCGTCGTATCCAAGGACGTGACGGGCAAACTCAACTGAAGCCAATTGCATTCCCAAGCATACGCCCAAGAATGGCACATTGTTCTCACGGGCGAATTGGATAGCTGAAATCTTACCTTCAGTTCCACGCGCTCCGAATCCACCAGGCACGATAACACCATCGGCATCGGCCAACAATTCAGAAACGTTTTCGTCGTTAACCTTTTCTGAGTTGATTGCATTGATTTCAACATCAGCATCAACTGCGTAACCACCGGCACGCAATGCTTCGTTAACTGAAATGTATGCGTCTTGCAAATCAGCATACTTACCAACCAACGTAATCTTCAACTTCTTCTTCAAGTTGCGGATCTTTTCGATCATAGCTGTCCATTCAGTCATGTCAGCTGGTTCAGCCGTCAATCCCAAACGCTTCAAGATAACATCGTCCATACCTTGCTTTTGCATGTTCAATGCAATTTCGTACAAGATATCAACGTCCAATGACTCGATAACGGCTTCAGGCGCAACGTCCGTAAACAAAGCCAACTTCTCGCGCATCTCTGGCGTGATTGGTTGCTCAGTACGAACAACCAACATGTCAGGTTGGATACCCAATGAACGCAACTCAGCAACTGAGTGTTGCGTTGGCTTCGTCTTCATCTCTCCTGCGGCACGCAAGTATGGAATCAATGACGTGTGGATGTAGGCAACGTTTTCGGCACCTACTTCACGCTTCATTTGACGCAAAGCTTCAATGAATGGCAATGATTCGATATCACCAACCGTACCACCAACTTCAGTAATCACGATGTCAGCGTCCGTTGTTTCAGCGGCGCGCATCATCTTTTCCTTCAAAGCGTTCGTGATGTGTGGGATAACTTGAACAGTTGCACCATCATAGTCACCACGACGTTCCTTAGCCAAAACTTCAGAGTACACACGTCCTGACGTAACGTTTGAGTACTTGTTCAAGTTAATGTCGATGAAACGCTCATAGTGTCCCAAGTCCAAATCAGTTTCCAAACCGTCATCAGTAACGAAAGTCTCACCGTGTTGGTATGGTGACATCGTTCCTGGGTCGACGTTAATGTATGGATCAAACTTTTGTACGGCAATCTTGAAGCCGCGGTTCTTCAACAAGCGACCCAATGATGCTGCGACGATACCCTTACCCAATGATGAAACAACACCACCAGTAACAAAGACGTACTTAGCTGTCATAAAAAACAATCCTCCGAGTTCTGTTTGCAGGAGCAATAAAAAAATAAAAAAGCTCCCAATGCTATTATAGCCTTGGGAGCGTTAATCAACTTTGATTACGTCTTGTAACCTAATACAAGAGCCCGGAACTTAATAATACACCAATTCCAGAAAATGTCAACTTTTAATTGTTATTTGTTAGTCGTGGTCGGCAATTCGCATGCTCTTCTTAAACCAAGGAGAAGCAAAGAAAGCAATCAAGTCATTTCCCATGTACAACATGTACGTGAAGAACAAGACCAATGAGGCATCCCCTTGTGCGGCCGTAACACCCCACAAAACAACTTGGGCAATACCTTGCAAGAACCACATGTAGTAGGCTTCTGAGAAGCGCAACGTCGTCAAAACGGCACCCGTGATACCAATGGCCGCTGCCCCAGCGTCGATCATTGGACGTGGTGAGTGCGTTACGTAGACGTCAAAGAAGTAAAGCGCAATGTAAGAAACAATAAATACCAATACAAAGAACGTACGCGTCTTTGCAAAAGTCATCTTCTCACCGCGTTCCTTCACTTCGCTCAACTTACGTACTCGCGTTGCAACGTTCTCTGACCATGATGGCATCAAAATAACTGGCAAATCAAGCAAAATAATATAAACGAATTGCAAAACTGCATCGGCAGGATTACCAGCATCCAAGGCCAACCCGATGTAAACAAGGGCTGAAATCAATCCCAAAATACCATTAATTGGTCGGGCATTGGTAATTGCTAGCGTTGTTGTAAATCCCAACAATGCAGCAGCCAATGTCCAAATAGCCATCCTCGTAATCGGATTAGCAATCGTTTGACTGATCAAAAAACCAAAGCCGAACATCAACAACAAGTAAGATGGTAATGCCCAGCCACGCATTTGTTCAACGTACCAAGATGGCTTAAAAATCTTTGCAACGTGCGCCCAAGAAAATGATGGCGTCTTTTGTGGTTCATTCATCATGAAAACCTCTTTCTTCAGTTTACTTTGTTACGCGAGGACTCTCTCGCGGTTACTAATAAAAAGCAACTGTACCAGTGTACGCTAGTTTAAGAGGGTTTGCAAAAACGTTTCACCTATTTGGGATAATTAATAAATTTGCGTTTCAAAAATCGCCATCATCTTCTTTGTTGCTGTGTGCAAAAAGATATCGTATTCAGCAAATGATGGTGAAGATGGCCAGACGAACAGCGTTGTTTCATCAGACATCGTCAATCGATCCGCAATGACAATGTCAGGCGCTTCTTCTCCATCCGTCACAAACGCGACATTCAGCATTTCCGTCGTCGTAATCATACGTTGGATATGCTGTGCCAACAAATTATCTTGATAATCTAAGCGCACGCGAATCATTGGCAACATCTTGTCGCGAGGCATCGCCTGCAAAAAGGCGTTATAAAAATCAATTTCCATTCGACGCAAAATCGTGTCTGTCCGCTCATCAAATGACAAACCGACATGACGGAGTACTTTTTGCGTAAACAGCTTATACGTTGGGTAAAGCGTGTGCCCGGTTGCCATCCCATCTTCGGCCTGATAATTAATACGACGCAAAAACATCAGTACCACTACCGGCTGAATCAGTAGCAATGGCCAGCTGCTTTTTTGACTCTCCGGCAGCGCCTCACCAAAAAATTCACGGTAGGTTGTTGTGACGTTTTGAAAGACCGTATCATACATATCTCGCAACGCTGGGGTCGCATGATCCATCATATTGCCATGCAAAATCGCATCCGTCATCAAAACACCCATCGCAAAATTTGCCTCTGCATCTAAGCATTCTGGCATCAACCGACGATAGCGCAACACAATTGCTCGTAACGTTCGGTACGGCATCTTCAACTCATCATCATTTTCGATCGTCGATTCAAATATGTTACTAATCGCCTCGTTTCGATCAATCGTTGGACTAGATTGTAGTCGTGTAATCCAAACACCCAGGAAAACGAACAATCGAATTCGTTGGACGTTATTCAAACTCACCACGTGGTTTCCTTCAAAAAACGCCACCGTTTGACGAGTCAAAGATAATATTTGTTCAGGAAAATAGCGTTCCAAATCATCTTCAGATTCAACAATATCCGCCAATACACGATACATCATGATGCGGATTGTTGACTCACTACCAACTAATTGCATATTGTTGCTCAATGACACCCCACTACCAGCTAATCGTTCATTCAACAGCGTTAGATCAGCTACCAGATGATTCCCCGCAATGTTAAGCTGATCCGCAAATGTGGCTGATGAAATTGCATTACCCGACATGCCGTGAACCAACATCGCTAAAGCATGCGACTCAATTGTATAAAAATATTCCAGTCGCATGATATTAACTTGATACCCAGGCGTCCACGAAATCATGCCACCCTTTTCTTCAAACTTCAACGCCGCCGTATTCACGATGCCGAATCTCGTTTCATCCATAACAATTTCATTTAGCAAAGTCTTCGCCATATACTTAGATACGTTAAAGTGACGTTCGACTTCAAGCAACGGCACACTCGTCTTATTTTGTTGATATAAAAAGCGTACAACCTGCAACTTCTGGTGTTCGCGCTTACCCAATAGCCATTCCATGATTGCCCTCCAATTCGACCCATAAAAACTGTAACGTAAACGATTCAAATGACTCGCCCATCACACGTTCAAAGTAAGGCCAGTTCTCTTCGGGTTGGAAGATTCGAATCATCTCACGTACCGTATCATATTTTTGATTTGCTAATGACTGCTTTCCAGCAATAACAAGTCGAATAACATTAATGACTTCGCGTAAAACTGACGTCGTCCAATCATCGACTTTGAGCTTCATGCTATAAAAAATTTCAACCAATTCATCCATAAACGCACGTTGCCCATGTTCAGCATGCATAACAATCAATTCAAAGAGCAACATACTAATAACTTGGACTGCCTCATGGCGAATGGCGCCACCATGTTCTTCACTTATCTGAATTTGCAAGCGAATCCCTCGTAGCAATTTCTTGTACTGTTCACGTAAATCGTCGTATGTAAAATAATTCAAATACAGTAACACGACCTTTATCTCAGCCAATGTGTAATTCTCGCTTCGACGCAGCAAGTCCAGCAATACCGGCTTCAACCGTACAATCATTTCCTCAGGTAGCGTCGCAACGCCCCAATCGTCACCATTTTTCGCTAATTCAATAATGCCTGTCACTGACCGTGTTTGACGATAACTGTCAATCGCTGCCATCATTTGATCAAATGTCTGCTCCTGCGCCATTTCCTCACGTGGCATATACATGCCGATTTCGGCTAATCCCACGTTCAGCGTTTTTAAAATAGCGTGAAGTTTATGCACCGTAATATCACCTTGTCCATTGATAAACGTGTAATAACGACCGCTTGAAATAGCTGTATGTTGTAAAATGTCTCGCACAGAAATATGTTTTAAATCTATAACCTTACGTACCGCGTTTAAAATTGGCATATCAATCCCAGCCATACCAAATTTCCTCTCTTATATCCCAGAAAAAATCTCATTTACATTCGGGAAGTTTATCACACCTTTTTTCTCTCTATATGATTATTTTATATAAGGTGTAAAAAACTATCAGTAGGCTGGTTTTTTTATTTTCTTGAATTTACAATTCAAGTGCAACACTAAGCTAAATAAAAGCTGACTCATAATGAACCAGCGTAAAATGTAGTTTGTCTAGAACATACAGAACGTGAGGAAACATTATGAGTCATTATCATCAGCTTACCGCATTTGATCGCGGACGTATAGAAGTTTTACTCAGAGAAGGGTTGTCAATGCGTATCATTGCAAAAGAAATTGGTAGAAGCGCTTCGACAATCTCTCATGAGATTGCCCGCTGTGTTGG
>NZ_PVSN01000034.1 GCF_004766315.1 Weissella confusa
ATCACCACTCAACAACATCTGGCTTGCCAAGAATCCGTGGTTTGAAACGGACGTCGTGCCCGCACTACAAAAACGTGTCGCAGATATCTTAAAGAAATAAAACAAGCCGACCTGATTTATAACCAGGTGAACTGAACCCCAAAAATTGGAGTGAAGTTTAAGCGGCTAACTGGTCGGAAAGATTTCGGTATTGAACCGGAGTTTTTCCGGCCAGTTTTGTTTTTATCCGCTTGTTGTTGTAGTAATAGACATAGTTAGTTATGGAGGATTTTAATTCGTCATAACTTTGATAGTGGTTGTTATGCACCGTTCCTACCTTCAAGATGTGGAAGATACTCTCAGCCATTGCGTTATCTAGGCATGTCGCTTTGCGACTCATGCTTTGGAACACACGGTTAGTCTTCAACCGTGATACATACTCATAATTTTGACCCGAATTATTCATCAAGACAAACAAAACCCCGCTGAAACAGCAAGTTAATACCGTTTCAGCGGGGTTTGCGCTTTCACCCGTTGGGTGAAAACCATAGGAGCTCTTTTTTATGATATTTTGTTAGTGGAAAACAAACCAAATACTCAAAAATTGGAGCGTCTAAAATTATGACTCAAAAAGTATTACCTAGCAACCATTTAGTTGCAGTTTCAGACAATGGGGCACCAATTACCTCGGATGGTGGCAACGTACTGGCAGTTTCAAGGTGATTTATTGTATTTTACTGATCTAGCTGTGGTTAAAAATTTAGTGCATGAATAATCCGTGTTAATAAGCCTTGACGGAATAAATTAATATTTTTTGGCCGTGAAGATGGCCATTTATCAAAAGCACAGTTAGATTTGCTAGAACGAAAAATAATTGAAAAAATGAAACGAGCAGAAATCGAACTAGATAAATAATACCCAGGGTAATCAGAGCTATATTGACTTATTTGCTAGTGATGATACCAAATTTGATAGGTTGGACCCTATTCTAAACAACGATACTATCTTGATTTTATTTGGTGACAGCATTATGCAGGAAGCTCTTACAGAGACGTCTTTACTAAATTAGTATCTACACTTGTTCTGTCATCAGATTGGGGAGTGTTTCGTTAGCTGATATTAAGTTTTGGGCGAATTTAGCGACCCGAATTGGTGTGAGTGCTGCTAATGGCAATTGGCAGGCCCGCGATAAGAAAATGTACGTCTAGTCTTGGTAGGTAACCGCAATTTCCAATGTCACGTCGATTTCACGACCGAGCTCATCATGGTGCCCATACGTCGGATAAGTGGCGAGAAAGTCAATCGCAGGTCATTTTGAATTTGAAGGCCCAAGTTGCCGGGTTGAATCAACAAATTGAAGTGTTGTCGAAGTTATTAGGAGTTAAACATGAAGACATTAATATTGACGATGTACAAGGTCAATGGAAGTGGACGGCGATTGAGGTGATGAACAATGATCATTTGAAGATGATTTTGGTTCGTAGTGAAAATTAAGAGTTCCGTGAACGCTTGATTAACCAAGCGTTCGATACCAGTGTGACCATCGTTGAAGTTGAACAATTCATGGAACACTATGAAGCTGGTCAACGTGGTGGTCAAGTTGGGGCGCAAAAGTTCAAGGATCGTTATGACGATTACGATGTCCTGGTGATTGAAAACTTGGAGCAATTGGCCGGTAATCGTGCTAAGTTGCAAGAAGAATTATTTGATCGCGTCTATGCCCGTTCACACGCTGGTAAGTTGACGGTGCTATCAGGTAATGCGGCCTTTATTATTGGTGGTGAATCTGAAGAGTACTTGCAAATGTTGAGTTTGGGTAAGAATATTTTTGTGGGCTAACAATAGCCAAAAAGCCGGTGGGACTTTGTGTCTCACCGGCTTTTTTAGGCAGTTGTGGCCCCTTGCAGTAATTCTGGTACAACGTAAACCGATGTCACTGTTTCGCCAGCCAATTGCTTCATCATTAAAGCAACCATATGTTGGGCAATGGTTGCAAGTGGTTGCTGGATCGTCGTAAGCGGCAACTCCGCTAGTTGATGGACATAGATACCATCGAAACCAACAATGCCTAAGTCGGTGGGCACTGTTAGTCCCTGGCTACGACCAGCCCGCAATGCACCTAATTCCAATCGGTCTGTCGCAGCCACAATCCCGGTGCTACCACACAGGTTTAGGCCGGCTAAAAAGGCTTGGGCTGCGTGCTCATCATTTGGCAGATGATATATCTAAGTTGTCCGACCAGCTGTTAACATCGCGTCACGGTAACCAGCCTCGCGATTAATAGCAAATGGTTCAGGCATATCGATGCCAAGATAAATCAGGCGCGCATAACCAGCGTCGAGCAGGGTGTTGGTCGCCAACTGGGTGCCGGCCTTATTGGCGATATCCACTGACGGGATCCCCGGTTCAGTACCATAAATGACGACAGGAACGGTTAAACTCTGCAAGAGTTCAAAATCTGATCCGCGAGCGCCACTGACTAAGAAACCATCCACGTTTGTTAAATCAAAATTACGATCGTGCCGCATTTCTAAGGTGTAACCAGCTTGCCGTAATTCATCCGTTAAATGCAGCAATAAATGCGCATAATATGGTTCAATTTCATTGATATCATCTAACAAGATGAAGGCAATATTATAGTGCCGATTGTTGGCAAGCGCTCGACCAGACCGGTTTTGGACATACCCCAGTTCGGCAATCACTTTCTGGACATCAGCAATAATCTTGA
This sequence comes from Weissella confusa, assembly GCF_004766315.1. GTDB lineage: Bacteria > Bacillota > Bacilli > Lactobacillales > Lactobacillaceae > Weissella > Weissella confusa_A. Next base: position 2,708 of record NZ_PVSN01000034.1, read on the forward strand.
GTGATACCTGATCAGGGTAGTTGAGAACGCGTGAGACGGTCATTTTCGAGACGTGAGCTTCCCGTACTACGTCTAATAGTGAAACCATAATGATTCTCCTCAAAACTAACGAAAACGTTTTCAAAATAATCTATCTCCATCACAACACAAAAATATGAACGAGATAAGGGCAGTCTGGGAAGTCAAAGATGTTACCGGTAACTTCAAAAAACACTTTTATTTGATTTTAGGGTCTGTTATAGTTAAAATCGTAAATTAAGCGCTTACATTTTCAAACAAAAACACAATTTAGTTTATAAGGGGAACGAAAATGACAAATGAGGAGACTCGTCAAAAGCTACCAACGTTACCATTACATACCATTTGGATGTTGAGTTTCGCGTTCTTTGGGATACAAATGGGGTTCTCGTTGCAGAGCTCAAACTTGGGGCGACTATTACAAACACTGGGAGCTGATCCGCACTCGCTGGGGTGGTTCTTTATCCTGCCACCGACTGCCGGCTTGTTCGTGCAACCAATTATTGGTCGTTTATCAGATAAGACATGGAATCGATTTGGTCGTCGCATGCCTTATCTGATTGTCGGAACGGTTGTGTCAGCCATCGTGATGTTTTTATTGCCTAACGCAGGAAACTTGGGCTTTAAAGCAACAATCGCGTTGATCTTTGGTGCCATCACCATCATGTTTATGGACACATCATTCAACATGGCGATGCAACCAATCAAAATGGTCGTTGGTGACACGGTTAACGAAAAACAAAAGGGCTATGCTTATTCAGTGCAATCATTCTTGGCTAATGCTGGTTCAGTATTAGCATCAATTTTCCCATTCGCATTGACGGCGATGGGCGTGGCCAACACGGCTAAGCCAGGAGTCATTCCTGATTCAGTGGCGATTTCATTCTATGTTGGTGCGATTGTTTTGATAATTACGACCATCATCGCGGTGATTAACGTCAAGGAATATGATCCAGAAACATATGCCAAGTATCACGGTATTCAAGAAGAAGGGCCAAAAGAAAGTGTGATGCATTTGTTGAGGCACGCACCAAGTATTTTCTGGAAGCTGACAGTTGTGCAATTCTTTAGCTGGGTAGCTTTCCAATACCTTTGGACGTATGGAACTGGGGCGATTGCTGATACAGTTTGGCATGCTACGGATGCTCATTCAGCCGGCTATCAAGCTGCTGGTAACTGGTTCGGTGTGTTGAGTGCCGTGCAATCAATCGGCGCCGTACTTTGGGCTTTGGTTTTGACGAAGGTGAAGCCAGCGCAAGAGTTCTTCGCTTATGGCGGTAGTTTGCTACTTGGAGCCATTGGGTTTGGCTCAATTTTGTTCATTCATAACCAATGGGCTTTGCTAGCGTCATTCATGTTAATCGGCTTTGCCTGGTCATCAATTTTGGCTTATCCATTCACATTTTTGACGAATGCATTGGATGGTAAGAATAACGGCACATATTTGGGTCTATTCAACGGGGCCATCACGGTTCCACAAATTGTGGCGTCGGTTGCCTCATTTGGCTTGTTCCCATTGTTGGGTTCATCAATGCCACACATGTTGTTAGTTTCTGCAATTGCTTTGATCATTGCAGCATTGTCAGCGGTGCGTTTGCTCCGTGGTCACGTTTAAAAATAATAGGAGAATATCATGAAGCGAATTTTTGAAGTTAATCCTTGGACAATTACCTCGCATGAGTTGCAACCAGCGGATAAGCGTTTGCAAGAATCAATGACGTCACTTGGGAATGAGTATATGGGGATGCGGGGCATGTTTGAAGAAACATATTCCGGCGACTCTATGCAAGGCGTTTACATTGGGGGCGTTTGGTTCCCTGACAAGACGCGTGTTGGTTGGTGGAAAATCGGCTACCCAGAGTACTTCGGTAAGGCGATTAATGCGTTGAATTTTGTGAAAGCGATTATTCAAATTGATGGGGTCACGGTTGATTTAGCAACGGTACCTTACACTGATTTTGAAGTCACTTTGGATATGCAAGCAGGTGTCCTGCACCGTCAATTTACGGTTAACGGTGTGCGGGTACAAGTCGATCGCTTCATCTCGGTTGCGACGAAGGAACTGGCTGATTTGCGGTGGTCATTCACAGCTATTGATGGGCAGACCCACGATGTGCAGTTGACGGCATTGATTGATGGCGACGTCGTCAATGAGGATTCAAATTATGATGAAAAATTCTGGGACGTGCTTGATGCAGAAGTAACCAACGACACGGCGTTCTTAATGACGCGAACTGTGCCCAATCCATTTGGTGTGCCCCAATTTACAGTGGCGGCCCAGCAACGATTTGTGTCGGATTTGCCAGCAATTGATGTTGTGCAAGAAGACAAACAAGTTGGAAACATTTTTGCGGGTCAAGTTGGTGCGGTAACACAGCGCATTGAAAAGCGTGTGATTGTCACGACTTCACGTGATTATGCAGATGCTGCTGCTGTTAAGCATGCAACTGACACTATTTTTGCAAGCATTGCATCAGCAACCTATGACGACTTGTATGATGCACACGCGGCTGGATGGGCGGAACGTTGGGAAAAGGCCGACGTTCAGATTACTGGTGACGAAGCGGCCCAACAAGGCATTCGCTTCAACTTATTCCAATTATTTGCCACGTATTATGGTAACGATGCGCGTTTGAACATCGGACCAAAGGGCTTCACTGGTGAGAAGTATGGTGGTGCGACGTATTGGGATACGGAAGCGTTTGCCATTCCAGTTTACCTAGGGGTTACTGATCCAGCTGTCGTGAAGTCATTGTTGAAGTACCGTTATCAACAAATCGAAGGGGCTTACCACAATGCTAAGCAACAAGACTTGGCTGGGGCTTTGT
>NZ_PVSN01000045.1 GCF_004766315.1 Weissella confusa
TCAAAAAACGCCCAATCGAAAAAAACACCCTGAAACCGTGCCAAGGTACTGGCAGTTTCAAGGTGATTTATCGTATTTTACTGATTTAGCTGTGGTTAAAAATTTAGTGCATGAATAATCCGGGTTTAAACAAGATTGGTTTATTATTTGAATTTTTTTCGCGCCATAAATTCCAGATAGAAAATGACCCACAGACGCAAAATGACGACTCCAGTTTCGAAGCCGTCATTCTACTACATTGCCCCGTCACCCTTAAAGATGGCGAGTACTGTCATAAACAAAATTTTAAAATCAAACCACAAGTTAGCATGCTCGACATATGAAATCTCAAGGTCGGCACGTTCTGGGTATTGAATCTCACTTCGTCCACTTGCTTGCCACAAGCCCATCGCGCCAGGCTTAACTGACAAGAATTCATCAACGCGATCACCGTATTCCACTAGTTCACGCTCAACAACTGGGCGTGGACCGATGATACTCATGTCACCAATCAAAATGTTAATGAATTGTGGTAATTCGTCCAATGATGTCTTACGAATAAACGCACCAAACTTTGTGATACGTGGATCTTCTTCAGTTGGCAACTTGTATCCATTTTCAACAAACTTGGCGTACAAGTCCTTGTCAGCGTACAACTTCTCTTCGGCATTCACGACCATTGAACGGAACTTGTAAATTCCGAATTCTTCGTGGTTTTGACCGATGCGACGTTGCTGATAGAAAACTGGTCCTTTGTTATCACCGAACAGGTAGAACAAAGAAATCACCAAGAAGATTGGTGAAAAAATCACCAATGCAAACAACGCAGTTGAAATATCCAAAAAACGCTTGGCGAATAAATAACTCTTACTTTGCTTCGTCATAAGCGCTCCCTTATTACAAGTACTTTGCATCGAATTCAGGATCTTGACTCGTCAAGATCTTTGGTCCGTCATTAGTAATGGCGATTGTGTGCTCGTATTGCGCTGACCATGAACCGTCTTCAGTCGTAACAGTCCAACCATCTTCTTCAGACGTATCAACCTTCCAACCACCAACGTTAACCATTGGCTCGATCGTAATCGTCATACCAGGCTTCAAACGCAAACCGTGACCGGCGACACCGTATGCTGGTACCGCTGGCTCTTCGTGCATCGTTGGTTGGATACCGTGACCGATGTATTCGCGCACGTTTCCGAAACCATTCTCGTCAGTAACGTAGGTATCAATAGCTGCACCGATATCACCGATACGGTTACCAACAACCGCTTGGTCGATACCCAAGTACAATGCCTTCAATGTCACGTCCATCAAACGCTTGATCTCAGGTGAAACCTCACCAACAGCGTAAGTCCAGGCTGAGTCTGAGTAGTAACCATCAAGATCAACAACTGTGTCAACCTTAATCAAGTCCCCATCCTTCAAAATCAATCCCTTGCGAGGGAAACCGTGGGCAACTTCATTGTTAACTGAAACAGTCGTCGCAAATTCGAAGCCTTCAAAACCGATTTGAGCAGCGCGTGCGCCGTGGTCTTCGATGTACTTACGGCCAAATTCTTCAATTTCCCAAGTAGAAATACCTGGCTTGATAATGTCGCGCAATCCCTTGTGCATGCCAGCGATGATGGCACCAGAGGCCTTCATGCCTTCAATTTCGCGATCTGACTTAATAGTAATCATCTTGAATTCCTTCTTTTATTCGTAAATATATCATTCATCCTGAATGTCTTCAGAATTACACATATTGATAGTATAGCGCAAAAATCACATTATTGCAGTGTTTTCAAAAATGCGTGCCAACTCATCAAAAAAAGGCCACATTTTCATGTGACCATCAGTTATTATTTTCGTTCAAGCAATGCCATTTGAATGTGGTCCCCGCTTTGTTCAGTTGGCGCATATGATGCTGCAACCTTCACCAAACGATAGTTCTGCAAAACCTGCGGTGAAATGTGGCTCAAAATGTCACGGCGACTGCTCAAATCTGCTGGCTTTGCCCCACCCCAATTCAAGCTGTACGCAATGAAATCAGGCTTGGCGTTGTTAATGGCATCCGCAAGACCGTTGGCTTGATCAGGGAACTTGTTACCCGGAATATTCGTTTGTTCAAAGAACTTGAACTTACCGGCAACGTCAACGTTTGCATAACGTTCAACACCGTCGTCAATAAAGTTGGCATAAATCAATGATTTGCGACCCGGTTGCTGACTGATGTAATCTCCCATCACCTTTGAAGCATTAACCTGGTTCGTCCAGATATATGGCTCTTTACCAACGAATGGATTCACTACCGCAACTGAAAGTGTTACCAAGGCCACTGCAGGAATTGAAACATAACGCTTTGCAAGCGCTAACCCAGCGCCTTGCACAACCAATAGCATTAGCAAGGCAAGAAGCACCAAAAATGAATAGTCGTCAAAGCGACCGACACCATAAGTGATGATGAAAGCAACAGCTCCAGCGACAAGCGTCATTGCTGACAATCGGTCAAACTTCTTGCGATCAATCAATGCCAGAACCGCTACAACTGCAATAATAAGCAACACTGCGTACGACTCCCAAAGTCCTGAACCTGCTGCTTTGAAATAGTCTAGTCGCTGACTGAACGTCACAGTTTCACTGTAAGCCTTCATATTAGTAATAAAGTAGACGTTGATAAACGCCCTTGCATCTCCCAAGAAATGCAAAATCGTCAACACGACCCCATTAATGACAGCAAACACGCCGAGTGCGGTCACGCCAAAGATCAACAGCTTCTTGAATCGGCGAGCAATCCCAACCAATCCAACAACCAACGTTACACCAATCAACGCACCAAGCAATGTGTACTTAATCAGGAACACCGCAGCGATGGCCAGTCCGAAGCCAGCACCCAAACGGATGATTTGCGCTGTTCGATCCGCATCTAGGAACCGATAAGCCATCAAAATTCCCAGTAACGTCCAGAACGTTGCAAACTCCTCCGGTGATCCCCCGTATTCAAAAGCTCGACTTAGTACAAAGGCAGCGACAAGAAAAGTCGCTAATGTTTTATTAAGAACTGGACTCGTGACTTTGTTTAGCAACTTAGTCACCACGACCCAAATCCCAATCAAATTCAAAACCTCGACGACGAACAATCCGATGTAACCATGTTCACTAATCACGTTGGCCACGAAAAAGTAGAAAAACATCAATGGACCACGCTGTTCAAAGACATCGCGGTATGGCATGTAGCCGTGTGTCCATGCACGCCCCACTTCAAGCATGGCATTCGTATCTACCCACACATTCCCCTTACTCAACGGACTGGCATACAACGCAAATAGCGCCACCAACACAATTATCCCTATCCACACAATGTTGGTTTTTGCCTTCTCAACAAACCTCATTTATAACCCTTTCCCGACATGTAACAAAACATGTCAACTTTATTACACAGTAATAAAATGTAGCAAAAGTAAGTAAAGTGTGCAATGGAATAAGGGGATTTCTACCCCATAAAAAACAAAAAACTGGAATCAAGTCGATTCCAGTCTCAAAAATTAATTAATGATTACGTGATGAAAGGTAACCTGAACTTCTACACGAACACCGCCAACGAATCGATAGTGTGTGCACATGCAGAAGGAGAATTCCATATATGGATTACCCTTCTCGCACCAATAGTAACCACCGTTATCGGGTGAAGCATCGTAAAAACCTCCGATTAAAACTGCTTTTTTGTTACCGGTATAGTCGAAGGTTCGGTTCTAAAATATCCATGTAATATTTACCGGATCTTGTTCAACAATCCAGTTTTAATTACTCCCAATACTATCTGAGCGTATATTATTCTAAATAAACCATTTTAGTGACTAACCACTTTCGTCAAGTCAAGCAAACCAGCCCACAGTATTTAACACATCACCCAATAACTCTTTTTTTGCTGTTAGAATTAGCCAGAAGCATGACAAATGGTATCAATGCAAAGTAGTTCATAACAAAGTATCTAACATCTTGTGCCGGAACTGCAACTACCAAAATGCCTACATTCAACCAAAAAGGAGCCGTAAGTAAAGCGAATTTAAACTTTTTATCAAGGTGAATTGTCAATTCAACCGGAACACTTGAGATAAATAATATTCTTTAGCCGATCTCCAGCCGAAAAGCTTTCGAGGTCGGCTATTAATTTGCTCAACCATTTGTTCAATGTATTCGTCTGAATAATCTTCGATTGCAGT
>NZ_PVSN01000066.1 GCF_004766315.1 Weissella confusa
GAACCACAAAGCGTTCGACTTGCATGTATTAGGCACGCCGCCAGCGTTCATCCTGAGCCAGGATCAAACTCTCAATTTGAAGTTTGAGTATAACTCAATTTTTGTTGTTTAACAGAAGTTAAACGAATTTACTAGCGAATTGACTTCGCAAATGTTTTTGCATCAAGCTTAGCTTGATGACCCTACACATTTGTTTCATCGAAACGATATTCAGTTTTCAATGACCTACGTCGTCGCCTTGACGACTTAATCTATATTACAGAAGAAAGAATGAAATGTCAACAACTAATTTCAATCAATTTTCATACGCCGTTCATAGATAATTCATATCCCTGAGACGACTTAATATATAATACAGAACGTTTTACTAAATGTCAACAACTTTGTTGAACATCTTTTTGGCGTTGCTTTCTTCAAAAGACAACTTGAATATATTACCCCTTTTATTAAATCAGTGCAATAGCTAAAACGGTATTTATACCCTTCCAAATGTTTCACCAACGTACCAGATATATCTACCATTAACCGGACGCATTACACATTTTATTGATTAGGTATCTAACCTTTATATGTAAGACTTAATTATACGTTCAATAATGTATACACTTAGCAATTTCCAAAGCGGTATCCTAACGGTAACTGCTTGGTGTTTGGTGAATAGCCTGCCAACTTCAAGCATAGTTTGTCATTTTAAGGAGCAACAACATGAGTAATACCTTACTGATTGAAAACTTATCCGTGCAGCATCGCCGACAACAAATACTGCGTGACGTCTCGCTCACCATTCCATCCGGTAGCATCTTTGGCCTATTGGGTGACAATGGTGCTGGTAAGACAACCTTATTGAAAACGATTCTCGGCCTTAATAAGCACTTCTCAGGATCAATGACTTATAACGATCAACCATTATCGCGTGATCAAGCGAAGGACTTTGGGGCCCTAATCGAACTACCTGCTATTTACCCGAACTTAACCGCACACGAAAATTTGCAAATCATGGTTCTCTTATACCATCTACCTGCAGCGTCGATTAACAAGACACTTAAGACGGTTGGTCTAGCTGGTGTCAGCAACAAGTTAAGGGTGAAGAACTTCTCATTGGGCATGAAGCAACGGTTAGGTATCGCCATGGCTATTATCCATAACCCACAGTTTCTAATTTTGGATGAGCCAACTAATGGATTGGACATGGCCGGCGTTGATGACTTCAAGTCTATTGTGCATACCCTAGCTGCTGACGGTATGACCATTATGATAACCACGCATCAAATTACTGAACTGGCGACCGTATTCGATGCTTTCGCTATTTTGAAACATGGTGAAATAACGTACGCTTCGACCAGCGGCAACTATACTCCTGAAGAACTCACGACTATTTATCATGATCATAACAACTAAAGGAGGCGCCAAAACATCATGAACCGTTATCTATCGATGGAATATTTAAAGCTACGCCACAGTCATATTAGCTGGGTGGTCGGCGCTACCAATATCATCGCCACTGGTTTTACAAGCATTTGGTTACTGCCTACGTCTCTACCAAACAACATCCGTCTGGCAACTTTTCAAAATAACTATACAACCATATGGCTATATATCGGCCTCACTGTATTAGCGTTCGAAAAAGCTAGACAAGAACAGGTCACGGGTAATTTCTTTAATGTCCGTCAGGCAGTTATTGATATGCCAACCTACTATCGTACCCTAGTATTAAATCTGTACTGGTTATTCTTTAAAGGTTTGGTTCTTTACGAAGTTTTATCCCTTACATTTATAGCATTCACATCTGGCATATCCGATCTCAACCTCTACCAGGGAATAGTGCTACCAATGTTATTTATAGCACTATTCGCATCATGGTTATTACCAGTAATCTATCTGCTAATCATCAACCTGCCTAATATTATGGCTGTTTTGGCAGTGTTATCTCTACTAATATCAGGCTTAGGGACACTACCTACCCCATGGTCCGTCGCAACTTATAACATTGCGCATTTGGCTGGCGTTAATCCAAACGGCCTGGCTATAGGTCATTACAGCAATAGCCTTATTGGACCAGCAATCATCACAACGTTTGTCATGGTTGCGCTACTAGAAGGCATCCTGTACTTACATACAAGGAGACAAAAACATGCCAAGTAAAATTCTAGCCGTTGAATTTATCAAACATCGAAAAAGATTACTACCAGCGGTGCTGCTCAGTTATCTCATGGTAACTTTTGTACTCGCCCTTTACTTACCACGCCTACAACAACCTGGTCAGTTTGTCGTCCTAGTCAAACTGTTCATAGGGTTATTCAGTCCATTATTAATGAACATCTGAATCATTCAAACCGTACAGTGTGACCGGTCAGCAGGAAACTTTATGATTACAACTCATCTGAAAAATACCTACTTTACATGGGGTGAGATGCAAATTCTGACACATTGGATGCTTCATGGCGTACTTGCACTTATTAGTTATAGCGTCCTAGTTCACATGACGCATGTATCCATAAGTTGGCTACCATTACTGCTAATGCTCAACTTGTTAATGGTAGGTCAAATCGCTTATATACTATCGCGGAATTTTAATGCGCCAATTGCCTATCTAATCATGACAGGCGCTGCCGTGATTGCCCTAATAGCAGAGACTGCATTGTTTGATCACACGATGTTTTTTATTCCCACGACCTGGTTAATCAGATTTAGCTATATGGCCGCCATTGGTTTCGACCAACGGGCACTTCTAATTGTTAGTCTGAAACTCTTCATCTCGGTGAACATCGCACTCGTGTTAGGAAACTATCTCATTTCCAAAATTAAGCCGTTTGCTTAAAAACGCGGTATAGTGAGTTTGTACAGATCTAAGGAGGGGAAACATGAAAAAAGGTTGGAAAATAACCATTGGCATACTTTTAATACTAGGTATCGCTATTTTTGGTGGTATTCAGCTGGAGCGACACTTCGTCGCGCAGCGCGTCACCGACATACTGCCCATTAAGGATGGCACACTGGCCGCAGGTGCAAAACTTAAAAACGTCGAACTGGCGCCTATGACTCCAGATGATGTCGCCCTTCAGTTGAACAACGAAGCTTTTAACTTGAAGCAGAGCTCAAGAGGACTATTTTCAGACACAAACGCCGTCGCAAAAAACGACTCAGTGACATTGACGGTCACTACTGATAAGCTCTCGCCAGCAATGATTAACATGGCGCTTACTACTAACGGTGATCAAGTCGACCAATTAGCCCAGAAAGTCCTTCGATCAATGACTGAGGCTGGTACTAAAAACCCTAGATTAACTATTAAAGTTGTTGATTCTAACAATAAGACGTTGAAAACATTAACTTATCCAAACTAGTTAAAAAGGTCCCGCATCGATATGTGATGCGGGACCTTTTTCTGAATTACGATTCTTCTTTATTTATCACAGTCGCTGTTGGTCTAAAGCCTCCGACATTCTCAGTCTGCTTCATATCAGATAGTGTACGCAAAATTGCCATCACCGTGTCGTCTTTCGTCCAAGTTTCAGGGACCAGATATTCATTCAGCTCATCGATTGTGTCATGTGGTCGATACCATGCATCTAGTTCTTCGTCACCAAACTCTTTACTTTGCGTTCTGCTGCCATGCCTAACCTTAGTCGTTGCCAATGAGGCATTCAAATACCACGCTGTGCCACGATACTTCTCAAACAATTCTGCCAGCCAATCACCATAAGTATCTCGCCTGAAGATACCATCTAGAATAACCAACCGATTCATCTTCTTCGCCGTAGCCACCAGCAACTCAATTGTGCGCATCGTATCTGCACCATCACGGTCAGACTCGCGTAACATGTTACGGCGTATCTCATCTTGCGAGATCAACATTGTATTCGGCAACGCTAGCTGTAGTGATTTAGCAACCGTCGACTTACCACTGGCTGAATTCCCTCGTATCATAACGATATCAAAACTCATACTCATTCCCCCTTGCGTGGTCCCAACAGCATTATACCGCCAATAGACACAAAAAAACCGTACCATTTCTGGTACGGTTCACGTTGCATCGCGACGTCCTATCCTCGCAGGAAGCGATCCTCCAACTACTTTCGGCGCTATTGAGCTTAACTTCTGTGTTCGGTATGGGAACAGGTGTGACCTCAATGCCATCATCACGACACGTTATTTAATTGAGAAAAT
>NZ_PVSN01000081.1 GCF_004766315.1 Weissella confusa
TTGGTTGTGCATCTCGACAAGAGACTGCTTAAATTCTGGTGAATATCGAATCATATAAAAAATGCTCCTCTGCTATTAGTTTACAGGGCAGAGAAAAATCTGTCCGTAAATCTAGCATAAGAGCAAATTGATCAATCACATTTCGCTTAACCGAGTTAGACACATCTAACCCTTCCACATATGACATGGCCGCATTAATCATAGCAATATGCGCTTCTGAATATTCGCTAGTGTCATACTCAGGCTTAATTTCAGGCAACATCCGTGGCAAAATCAACAATGGTGCCACCAAACTGACGATAATAACTGTCGCCGCAATCAGCAACAACATATCGCGGTGCGGAAAGGCCTGACCATTATCAAGCGTCAACGGCAATGAGAATGCCATCGCCATCGTCACTGTTCCGTGAACCCCACCCAAGGCAAAAATCCAAGCGTCGCGGTTTTTATGATCTTGATCAACCATTGATGACATCGGTGAGTCCTGATGAACGCGTTCAATCATAATATGACGGAAAGCCGCCATGACCCCGTAGATGGCCAGGCCAATTCCGATATACCCTAACCACGTCGTTAATGGTGAGTGAATATAAGTCTTAAATACGCGAACCAACGAAATACCAAGTAACACAAACACCAGTCCATTTAGGAGTTGTGACACAATCGTCGTCAGCTGGTTATTCAAGTTATTTAATTGCGATGACATAAACTGCGTGTGGTGCTTTTCTTCATTAGAGATGATTCCCATCACTACAACGGCGATAATACCTGACACGCCCGCATGTTCCGCTAGCCCGTACACCAGAATAGGTGACAAGAAATAAATCATCACGTGAGCAACCGTATCATCAAACTGCGCACGCAATAGATGTTGGCGAATATACAGTAACACCGCACCGGCAATCCCACCGACAACGGCGCCACCAATCGCCACAATTAGAAACTCTTCAAAACCATGGACGAATGAGAACGTGCCAGTGTTCATCCACAGCAATGCCAACTCCAACACAACTAGACCAGTTGCATCGTTAAACAACGACTCTAAGTTTAGAGCGCGACCGATACCCTTTGGCACCTCCAACCCATCTGTAACAGATTCTAGCGCCGTTGCATCAGTTGGCGTTACGATGGCAGCCAACGCCAGTGCCATAGGCAGTGCCCAACCAATCGCCCAGTGACCAAATAGCATTAGGACAACAACTGTCATAACAGCAATAGTACCTGCTAAGTTGATAATCGCTCTGAAATTCTTAGACACCAACCGCACGTTTGTTCGCTGACCTTCATAGAATAGCAAAGGGGCAATAATCAGCATCATAAACCATTCCGGATCAAGTTCAACAACTGACTTGCTGAGCATTGGAATGGTTGCCAAGATAATACCACCCAAAATCTGCCAGAACGCTTTCGGAATCCGTGGCATCACTTGTGACAGCAAATTAGCGACAACAATTGTCAAAATCATTGGCACCAATGTGTAAAATATTGTCATACTATCTTTCCTATCTTTTTTAATAGGTCTATTCTAACAAAAAGAGAGCAGCGTGATGTACACACCGCTCTCTTAATTTTTAAGTGATTAGCCTAGTTCTGAACCAGCTTCGATTTCATCTGGCAAAATCGTCAAGATAACGTTACCGTCCTTTTCAGCAGACAACAACATACCTTCTGACATTTCACCCATCATCTTGCGTGGCTTCAAGTTAGCAACGAAGGCAACCTTCTTACCAACCAAACCAGCGTATTCTGGGTACCACTTCTTGATACCTGACAAAATCGTGCGACCATCCTTAGTACCGTCGTTCAACTTGAAGCGCAACAACTTGTTTGACTTCTCAACTTCAGTCACTTCTAGGATTTCAGCAACACGCATCTCAACCTTGTCAAAGTCATCAAATTCAATCAAATCCTTTGTAGGGACTTCAATGTATGACTTCTCAGCTTCTTCAGCAGGCTTTGCGGCACCACCCGTCATCTCATCGCGGATGTAAGCCACTTCAGCATCAACATCAACACGTGGGAAGATTGGCTCACCCTTTTCAACAACCTTACCACCCGTTGGTAGGTCTTCAAACCTCAAATCAGCAATTTGCAAGTTTGATTCTGCCAAACCAAGTTGGTAGAAGATTTGCTTAGGTGCACGCGTCAAAGCAGGTTGCAACAAGATAGCCGCAACACGCAATGCAGCAGCCAAGTGGGCCATTACAGAAGCCAACTTATCTGCTTGTGCTTCATCCTTAGCCAACGTCCATGGCGTCGTCTCATCAATGTACTTGTTAGCACGTGAAATCAACTTCCAAACTTCAGCCAAAGCATCTGCTGTACGCAAACCAGCCATGTTTTCGTTGTAAGCCTTGATAACATCGTTAGCCGTTTGAACCAAATCAGCGTCAAATTCAGTTGCACCTGTGTTAAGTGCAGGAATAACACCGCCTTCGTACTTGTTAATCATCGCAACAGTACGGTTCAACAAGTTACCCAAATCGTTAGCCAAGTCGTAGTTCAACTTTGAAACGAAATCTTCAGGTGTAAAGATACCATCGTTACCGTATGGCATTGCACGCAACAAGTAGTAACGAACAGCATCGATACCGTAACGATCAGCCAATGTGTCAGGGTACACAACGTTACCCTTAGACTTTGACATCTTACCATCACGCATCGTCAACCAACCGTGTCCCAACACTTGCTTAGGTAATGGCAAGCCCAAGGCGTGCAACATAATTGGCCAGTAAATCGTGTGGAAACGAACAATTTCCTTACCTACCAATTGCACATTTGCTGGCCAGAACTTATCGAACAAAGTCGTATCGTCTGAACCATATCCAAGCGCCGTAATGTAGTTTGACAAAGCGTCAATCCACACGTAAACAACGTGCTTAGGGTCAGATAGAACTGGAACACCCCACTTGAACGCCGTACGCGTTACGGCCAAGTCTTCAAGACCAGGCTTGATGAAGTTATTAATCATCTCGTTCATACGAGACTCAGGTTGGATAAATTCTGGGTGTGACTTGTAGTAGTCCAACAACCAGTCAGCGTACTTTCCCATACGGAAGAAGTATGACTCTTCCTTAACCAACTCAACTTCGTGACCAGATGGTGCCTTACCACCGATGACGTTGCCGTCTTCGTCGCGGTAAACTTCAGCCAATTGTGACTCAGTAAAGTACTCTTCGTCATCAACTGAGTACCAACCTTCATATTCACCTTTGTAGATGTCATCTTGATCCAAGAATTGTTGGAAAATCTTTTGGATAGCCTTCTCGTGATACTCGTCCGTCGTACGGATGAATCCGTCGTTGGTAATATCCAAGTCTGCCCACAACTTCTTGATATCTGCAGCCATGCCGTCAACGTATTGTTGTGGCGTCATGTTTAGCTTTTCAGCCTTTTGCTCAATCTTCAAACCGTGTTCGTCAGTTCCCGTCAAGAAGTAAACATCTTCATTCAACAAACGGTGGTAACGCGCAGCCGCATCAGCCAACACCGTTGTGTAAGTGTTACCGATGTGCAACTTACCAGATGGATAGTAAATTGGCGTCGTAATGTAGAATGTGTTCTTATCTGCCATTTTTCTTATACCTCCCGCCACTACGAATGGGTAGGGCGTCATTTTTTGATTGCGAGACCATCCCGCAATGTCTGTTGTTTATTATAACAAAGTTTAGGAAGCCCCGCTTAAGTTATATTGCGGACTTCAACCGCAATGTGCACAAAAAAACCGTACCATTTCTGGTACGGCTTACGTTGCATCGCGACGTCCTATCCTCGCAGGAAGCGATCCTCCAACTACTTTCGGCGCTATTGAGCTTAACTTCTGTGTTCGGTATGGGAACAGGTGTGACCTCAATGCCATCATCACGACACGTTATTTAATTGAGAAAAT
>NZ_PVSN01000064.1 GCF_004766315.1 Weissella confusa
TGAGACGACTTAATATATAATACAGAACGTTTTACTAAATGTCAACAACTTTGTTGAACATCTTTTTGGCGTTGCTTTCTTCAAAAGACAACTTGAATATATTACCCCTTTTATTAAATCAGTGCAACCCCTTTGTTCAACAGAAACATTTTCTCAGTTCAATTTTAAGTCGTGCTATACTAGTAGACAGTAATAAAACAGATTAAGGAATCAAAAATACATGGCAAACAACCCCGAAAAGGTGGATGCTGCTGAGTTTCTAGCAATGTTGCTACAATACAGCCGTGACTTCCACTACAACCACATTAACGTTAGCGTCCGTTTGAACCGCAACCCTGCCTACACACGTCAAGTGATGAACGTCATGTTGAAGCGTAACTCAAAGAAGTACGGTAACGACGAGCGCCTATACGCATCAATGACCGCTGACGAAGCTACCAAGTTCCTATCCCTAGTGAACCAACTTAAGGAAGAGATGTTTGCGAACTTCGCTGACAAGATTACTTGGCACACTGATCTACTTGTTCGTGAGGAACAAGAGTTTGGTTACCGTCAAATCCGCGAACGTGACCAATACAATAACCTTGAATTCGAATTACTACTATAGTCTTCTACCCCAGTATTCACTTACTGGGGTATTTTTTTACGCAATTTCATCATGTCCAATTGCTACAATAGCGATACTGAGAACTCACTCGAAAGGAGGAAAGTCTATGTATCGTCAACTTTTTGTATTTGGTAGCCGTATTCTTGGGCTTAATCACGTCTGGCAACTTTCTGGTAAGGAACTGTGGGAAGAGTTAGCAAGTAAGCCTGCCACAGCCGCTGAACCTAGTACGAAATTGCGTCATGAATTCGAAGTTGTATCCGAAGAGTACATGGAGATTCTAGTCCCTAAGGATTTTAATCTACACAAACCCACTACCATCATGTTGTACTTACATGGCGGTGGCTTTATCGAACCAATAACTGCCTACCACTGGCATTTCATTGGTGATTTAGTACGTAATACAAATATCCCATGTGCTATGTTGGATTACCCACTAGTACCACATGCAACACTGGATGAAATTTACGAACGTGTGCATCAAGCCATTTGGCGTTTACGTCACACTTACGATGATTGTGACATTGTCTTGGTTGGTGATTCCGCCGGTGCTCAGATTGCGCTTGGTTATGTCCAACTAATGGAGGCATTCCCTATCAAGCGCATTGTTGCCATCAGTCCAATGGTTGATATGACACTAGCTAATCCGGATATTGAAGGCGCCGCAAAACACGATCCCGTTTTGTCATTAAACGCCATGCCTGACTTGATAGAAGCCATCCGTGGTTCACACGATATCGTTGAACCGATCGTCTCACCTATCAACGGTAACTTTGATCACCAAAAGATTCTTTTAATCAGTGGTACGCGTGACTTAACGAATCCAGATAACCGCATTTTCGCCAAAAAGTTCGCTGACAGTGTGACCTATATCGAAGGCACTGGGTTACCACACGCCTATCCAATTTGGCCACTGACGCGTAACTTGGCCGCTAAGAATCAGATTTACGATTTTATTATGGGTTAATCTTATGAAATACGATTTTAAGAAAATGGCCGCGGTTGAGTTCAATTCAACCAAGCGTCCTAAGCAAGTCGTGGTCCCTAGCCATTCTTATTTTGAAATTCACGGCACAGGCAATCCCAACGATGCATTGTTTCCTGATTACATTGCAGCCTTATACAGTGTCGCGTATCCGACCAAGATGGCCTTCAAGAAAGCAGACTCATCTCTTCATGGCATCTATACTGATTACACAGTCCCGCCTCTACTAGGCGATTGGACAATCAGTCGCGTCGCTGTTGATCGAGGGGCCTGGACCAAAGACGACTTTGTATTTAGACTACGCATGCTGATTCCAGACTTTGTGCCCATCGCACTTGCTGAAAAGATGCTTTTAGACGCCAAAGCAGCGGGCAAATCTAAGCTGATTGATAAAGTTGATATTATCACGTTACCTGAGAAACGCGTGGTTCAAATGTTACACGTTGGCCCTTATGACGACGAGCAAATATCATTTGATCACATTGAGATGTTTCTAAACGAGCATCAGCTGGTTCGTACTTCTCAGAACCATACTGAATACTATCTAAACGACGCCCGACGTATCGCCCCAGACCGTTTAAAGACGGTATTGGAAGTTGAGGTGACCCCAAAATAAAAAGTGATCACAGCATTACGCCTGTGATCACTTTTTTTATTTCATAGTTAAGCTGCTAATGGCAACGCATAAACAACTTCAAATTTTTCCAATACAACGTGCAAACGACTGAAATCGACAATTTCACCGACTTCCGCAAATTCACGTTGGAAAAATTCTCCGTGCGTGCGACGCCAAGTTTCAAGTGACTTATCGCCTTCACCTTCTGCATAGGCATGGTCACTGCCTACTTGATGATAAGGCACCACAGATACTTCCTTTGTGCATAGCACAGCTACTGGATTGCCACTCCCATCCAATAGAATATCGTAACAAGAATTAGCTGTTGGGATTTGTTCCCCTTCTAATTGATACAACTCATATGCACTGGCTGTCGCAGTCTTTTCTCCGGCAAGTGTCAGTTGTGCGAGTTCATCCGCTTGGCTTGGTGACGTACCAAACGACCAAGCGCTGCCAAATACTGCATTTGGTAGGTTGTGTTCTTCCTTGAATTGATTCCAATACGCTTCTTCTGCTGGTTTCATAACGTCCCCCATATTTAGTATCTACGAATAAGTCTATCAAAGATACTAAAAAAGTGCCGACTTCAACAATCGACACCTTTATATGGGTTAGTTTTCAGGTACTGGGTGTTGTGCAGTATAAAGCGCTGCAATGATACCGTGCGCCACTGACACATTAAGTGAGCGCACTGATCCGGTCTGTGGAATATAAATCATTTTATCCGCGGCTTGAATCAATTCATCGGCCAAGCCAATTTGTTCCTCACCAAACAAGAAAACACTCTTCTCAGGGAATTCCGTCTCGAAGACATTATGTAGTTCATAACCTGGTGTGTTATCAACAGCATAAATCGTATATCCCTCTGCGTGCCATTCGTCAAACAAGGCTTGATAGTCCGTAATCTTACGGTGCTTAATGTGCTCGTAGTGTTGCGCACCAACTGCCCCCGTCTTATTCCACTTCTTTGCACCCTCTTCATTTTCAGGATCCATTGGATTTTCTGGGTTCAAAAAGACGATTTCACGACCAGAAAATGCGTTGTGGTTACGTACTGCTGTCGCTTTATTGAAATCGTGGGTCAAGTTTTGAAGTGCAGTAATCATATAACCACGACGTTGATCCAAGGCCTGCATAATATCATCGTTGGTCATGCCTTTAAAATCATCACCCAAGTTACGATAATCAATGGCATTTTTCAAATCAATCTTACTCATGTTTTTCTTCTCTTCTTAATTTATATGTAAATCTAGCTTATCATTTTTATGTACAAAAAGAAAACCGCACCATATCTGGTACGGTTCACGTTGCATCGCGATGTCCTATCCTCGCAGGAAGCGATCCTCCAACTACTTTCGGCGCTATTGAGCTTAACTTCTGTGTTCGGTATGGGAACAGGTGTGACCTCAATGCCATCA
>NZ_PVSN01000065.1 GCF_004766315.1 Weissella confusa
GTTTGAGCCTTACACCACGTTTTCAACTTGGTTAAGTCCTCGAACCATTAGTACTAGTCCGCTCCATGCGTCGCCGCACTTCCACTTCTAGCCTATCTACCTCATCATCTCTGAGGGGTCTTACTTCATAAAGAATGGGAAATCTCATCTCGAGGCGAGTTTCACACTTAGATGCTTTCAGCGTTTATCTCATCCGTACATAGCTACTCAGCGATGCTCCTGGCGGAACAACTGATACACCAGAGGTACGTCCACCCCGGTCCTCTCGTACTAAGGGCAGCTCCTCTCAAATTTCCTACGCCCGCGACGGATAGGGACCGAACTGTCTCACGACGTTCTGAACCCAGCTCGCGTACCGCTTTAATGGGCGAACAGCCCAACCCTTGGGACCGACTACAGCCCCAGGATGCGATGAGCCGACATCGAGGTGCCAAACCTCCCCGTCGATGTGGACTCTTGGGGGAGATAAGCCTGTTATCCCCAGGGTAGCTTTTGTCCGTTGAGCGATGGCCCTTCCATGCGGAACCACCGGATCACTAAGCCCTACTTTCGTACCTGCTCGACTGGTAAGTCTCACAGTCAAGCTCCCTTGTGCCTTTACACTCTGCGAATGATTTCCAACCATTCTGAGGGAACCTTTGGGCGCCTCCGTTACCTTTTAGGAGGCGACCGCCCCAGTCAAACTGCCTGCCAGACACTGTCTTCCACCACGCTTAGTGGTGCGAGTTAGAGTGGTCATACAACGAGGGTAGTATCCCAATGACGCCTCCACCGAAACTAGCGTCCCGGTATCTACGGCTCCTACCTATGCTGTACAAGCTGCACAAACACTCAATATCAAGCTACAGTAAAGCTCCATGGGGTCTTTCCGTCCTGTCGCGGGTAACCCGCATCTTCACGGGTATTTAAATTTCACCGAGTCTCTCGTTGAGACAGTGCCCAGATCGTTACGCCTTTCGTGCGGGTCGGAACTTACCCGACAAGGAATTTCGCTACCTTAGGACCGTTATAGTTACGGCCGCCGTTTACTGGGGCTTCAATTCGTACCTTCGCCGAAGCTAAGCACTCCTTTTAACCTTCCAGCACCGGGCAGGCGTCAGCCCCTATACGTCATCTTACGATTTTGCAGAAACCTGTGTTTTTGATAAACAGTCGCCTGGGCCTATTCACTGCGGCTCAGCTTTCGCTGAGCACCCCTTCTCCCGAAGTTACGGGGTCATTTTGCCGAGTTCCTTAACGAGAGTTCACTCGCTCACCTTAGGATGCTCTCCTCGACTACCTGTGTCGGTTTGCGGTACGGGCAGGTAAACACTAACTAGAAGCTTTTCTCGGCAGCGTGACATCACGGACTTCCCTACTTTATTTCGGTCCTCATCATAACTTGTCCTTAAAAGATAAAGCATTTAACTCGATCTAAGACTTATTATTTAACCCAGCATATCCAGCAGCTGGGATCCGTTAGCCTTCTGCGTCCCTCCATCGTTCAAACATGTTCACCTGGTACAGGAATCTCAACCTGTTATCCATCGACTACGCCTCTCGGCCTCGCCTTAGGTCCCGACTAACCCTGGGAGGACGAGCCTTCCCCAGGAAACCTTAGTCATACGGTGGACAGGATTCTCACCTGTCTTTCGCTACTCATACCGGCATTCTCACTTCTAAGCGCTCCACCAGTCCTCACGGTCTGACTTCATCGCCCTTAGAACGCTCTCCTATCGCGCCACTAACGTGGCACCCGTAGTTTCGGTGGTGTGTTTAGCCCCGGTACATTTTCGGCGCAGAATCACTCGACTAGTGAGCTATTACGCACTCTTTAAATGGTGGCTGCTTCTAAGCCAACATCCTAGTTGTCTATGCAACTCCACATCCTTTTCCACTTAACACACACTTAGGGACCTTAACTGACGATCTGGGCTGTTCCCCTTTCGACAATGGATCTTATCACTCACTGTCTGACTCCCGGACATACGTGATTGGCATTCGGAGTTTATCTTAATTTGGTAACCCGAGATGGGCCCCGCACCAAAACAGTGCTCTACCTCCAACACGCTACATTCCGAGGCTAGCCCTAAAGCTATTTCGGAGAGAACCAGCTATCTCCAAGTTCGATTGGAATTTCACCGCTACCCACACCTCATCCCAGCATTTTTCAACATGCACGGGTTCGGGCCTCCAGTGCGTTTTACCGCACCTTCACCCTGGACATGGGTAGGTCACCTGGTTTCGGGTCTACAACAACATACTAATTCGCCCATTTCAGACTCGCTTTCGCTACGGCTCCGGTCTTTCCACCTTAACCTTGCATGGTATCGTAACTCGCCGGTTCATTCTACAAAAGGCACGCTATCACCCATTAACGGGCTCTAACTTCTTGTAGGCACATGGTTTCAGGAACTTTTTCACTCCCCTTCCGGGGTGCTTTTCACCTTTCCCTCACGGTACTGGTTCACTATCGGTCACTAGGGAGTATTTAGCCTTGCGAGATGGTCCTCGCGGATTCCGACCGGATTTCACGTGTCCGGCCGTACTCAGGATCCTGACGGGAGGTCAACACTTTTCGCATACGGGGCTATCACCCTGTCTCGCTCAGCTTCCCAGCTGATTCTGCTAAATGTTAACTTTGTAACTCCACAATGTCAGTCCTACAACCCCAAAGTGCAAGCACTTTGGTTTGGGCTCTACCGATTTCGCTCGCCGCTACTGACGGTATCGATTTTTCTTTCTATTCCTGTTGCTAATGAGATGTTTCAGTTCACAACGTCTACCTTCAACCTAACTATATATTCATTAGGTGATAACTTGCATAACAAGTTGGGTTCCCCCATTCGGAAATCTCCGGATCAAAGCTTACTTACAGCTCCCCGAAGCATATCGGTGTTAGTCCCGTCCTTCATCGGCTCCTAGTGCCAAGGCATCCACCATGCGCCCTTAATAACTTAACCTATCAACTGACGTTGATGATATAAGTTTGAGTATGTGGCTCAA
>NZ_PVSN01000011.1 GCF_004766315.1 Weissella confusa
CTCAAAAAACGCCCAATCGAAAAAAACACCCTGAAACCGTGCCAAGGTACTGGCAGTTTCAAGGTGATTTATCGTATTTTACTGATTTAGCTGTGGTTAAAAATTTAGTGCATGAATAATCCGGGTTACAAAAAAATAGTGAATTCGTTTACAAATCCACTTTGCGGGTCTAAAATTATTTGAGGATTTATTTTTTAATTACATTTTTTGTGGGATACTGAGGAGATTTTTTCATATGGCTAATAAAAACATCGTCGTAGTTGGTGCCGGTTATTCTGGTGTATTTACTGCGCGCAAGTTGGCTAAGCAATTGAAGGGCACGGATTACCAAATTGTTTTGGTAGATCGCCACTCATTCTTTACGTACATGACGGAGTTGCATGAAGTTGCAACGAAGCGTGTTGAGCCAAAGCACATCCAATTTGATTTGCGTACATTGTTCGTACGCCAACCAAACGTTAAGATTGTGACTGCCACAGTTGATACGATTGATAAGGAAGCAAAGATTGTTAAGACTTCTGAAGGAGACATTCCTTACGAGAAGTTGGTCTTGGCAACTGGTGGTACGACTAATACATTTGGTACGCCAGGTGTTGAGGAGTACGGCTACACGTTGTGGTCATTTGAAGAAGCTGTTCGCCTTCGTTCACACATCGAAGAAGTTATTCGCGAAGGTGCTATGGAGTTGGATCCAGCCAAGCGCGAAGCTAAGTTGCGTATTGCGGTTGTTGGTTCAGGATTTACTGGTGTCGAATTGGCTGGTGAATTGATTGAACAACGTCGTGAGCTTGCTGAAGCTAACAACTTGGATGAATCAGAAATTAAGATTGACGTGATTGAAGCTGCGCCAACAATTTTGAACATGTTGACGAACCGTAAGCTTGCTGACAAGGGTGAGCAATACATGATCAAGCACGGTGTTAACATGCGTAAGTCTGCCGGTGTTGTTGAAGTGAAGGAACACGCTGCCGTTTTGAAGGACGGTACGGAAATTCCTACTGAAACGTTGGTTTGGACGGCCGGTGTTAAGGCTAAGGAACAAGGTTCAAAGTGGGGCTTGGAACAAGGTCCTGCTGGTCGCTTTATGGCCGATGACTACTCACGTGCTAAGGGTGAAGAAGACATTTATGTTGTTGGTGACGTGGCAGCCTACCAAGAGCCTGCTCGTACAATTCCTGACAACCCACGTTCAGGTTGGACGCCACAAACGGTTGAAGGTGGAGAATCTGCTGCTAACACAGCTGTTCCTAACATCATCTTCGATTTGTTGGGTAAGGGATCACGTAAGGCCTTCAAGGGTCACTACCAAGGTTACGCTGTTTCAATCGGTGCGCACTACACGGTTGGAATTGCTGAGCAACTTGGTAGCGTAAAGCTTGGTAAGAATGGTTTGCCATTGTCTGGCTTCTTTGCCAACATGTTCAAGCACATCATTAACTTGTACTTCTTTGCGCAAATTACGAGTGGTTACCACATCTTCCACTACTTGATGGACGAGTTCTTCCGTACGCCAAATGGTCGTACGCCATTCTATGGTTGGACGTCACGTATGGGTAACGTTTTGTGGACTGTGCCACTACGTATTGTTGTTGGTATCTTGTGGATTTCTGCAGGTGCATCAGTTTCAGGAACAATTGGTATGATTGCCACGGTTGTTGGTTGGTTGATTGCCTTTGGTCTTTTGACGTCAATTGCCGGTTTCGTTGCCTTTGTATTGGGATTGGTATTGATTTTTGCTGGTTCAGCTACAACGTCAATGGTTTTGTTGACGTTCGCTTCATTGGCCGTTATGAACGGTTCAGGTCGCACGTTCGGTTTGGACTACTGGGTAACGCCATTCTTGGAGAAAACGCTTGGACGTAGTTTGTACGGTAAGCACGAGTCACGTTACAACGACTTGAAGAAGTAATAAATGAAAAGGGAGCACGATGATTAAGTTCATCGTGCTCCCTTTTACATATGCTGTGAAGCGTAGAAGGCTGAGATAATGCCATGGGCGACGCTAACGTTAATTGAGCGTACGCTACCATATTGTGGAATGTAAATCATGGCATCAGCCGCGTCGATTAAATCATCCGCTAAGACAAGTTTTTCTTCCCCAAATAGGAAGGCGGACTTAGCCGGGAATTGTACGTCATACACTGATTGTGGGTTGTAGCCAGGTGTATTATCGACGGCGTAAATCGTATAGCCATCAGCATGTAAGTCATCGAACAACGCCTGATAATCAGTCACGCGATGGTGTTCGATGTGTTCATAGTTTTGGGTGCCCAGTGACCCACGACGATCCCATTTCTTGATGCCTTCTGTAGAATCAGGAATCGCAGGGTTTTCAGGGTTCTTGAATTTACAATTCAAGTGCAACACTAAGCTAAATAAAAACTGACTCATAATGAACCAGCGTAAAATGTAGTTTGTCTAGAACATACAGAACGCGAGGAAACATTATGAGTCATTATCATCAGCTTACCGCATTTGATCGCGGACGTATAGAAGTTTTACTCAGAGAAGGGTTGTCAATGCGTAGCATTGCAAAAGAAATTGGTAGAAGCGCTTCGACAATCTCTCGTGAGATTGCCCGCTGTGTTGG
>NZ_PVSN01000085.1 GCF_004766315.1 Weissella confusa
CTCAAAAAACGCCCAATCGAAAAAAACACCCTGAAACCGTGCCAAGGTACTGGCAGTTTCAAGGTGATTTATCGTATTTTACTGATTTAGCTGTGGTTAAAAATTTAGTGCATGAATAATCCGGGTTAAAACTTCCCATGATTTTATAAAGGGGCATGGACCCCCGTTTTTCAGTAGTTGTGGCTATGGGGCTACTGATAATGTCCAAATTATGTTTCCCTTGTAACGAGTTGTATCCTTAATATTTAGGTGCTCTTTTCGCAAATCAGAGAATTTCAACGAAATCATATGTGGGACTGTTAGTGATTTTTGACTTAAAATCGGAAACATTCCTGTGTTCTGGTTAAGTTGTCCCCCACTAACTTGTTTTTTAGTAATAATTTGCACTTGTTGATCCTTCTTAATTTGAATCTTGCCACCCATCATTTCAACCATCGGATCACCGACCATGAAATCAGAATCAAGTTGCGCATTCAACGTCCATCGAACCGACTTTTCATCCGGATTAGTATCTGCAATAGCTAGTTCACCATCCATTTTTTCAGCGTCTTTTGGATCTGCACCATCGTAAACTCTGTCACCTGTTTGGACAGTTCCAAAGTCTAAAGTAGGTGCATATACTGACAAAATCCCATAATAAGTGACATCAGTTGATCCAGTTAATGGCGTACTGTCATTAATTTTCTCAGTACTAAAATCAACCACTGCCCTATCCGGACGGTATCCTGGGAAGTCCGGCGTTTTAACTTGACCAAATTTCGCGTTAGAATCCAATGTCGGCTTGTAATCTGGATTTATAGACTGTAGATAATAATCCGTTCTTCGATTGACCTTAAATGGTGTCTCAATAGATTTTTGCGGCGGTGTCACATTATCAATGCCTGGTTGCATTTTGTAATTAACAGTTCGTGTAAATGTCACTTGATCATCTTTTTTGTCATCCGTCACGTGAATAATAACAGGGTCATTTAATACATTATTGTCCTTATTCACTTCCAAAATTCTGGCAGCATTTTCAATTTTTGCAAAGGTCGTAAACTTTGGAATTTGCTTCTTGATTTCTGCAAACGTGGCTTCACTATATGAATCTCCTACGTGCAAGCCAGGTACTGTACCACTTGATAGAGTCTTACCGTTCAAATCATCATCAACAATCTCGTAAGGTAGTACACCAGGTATTCGCTTATATCTGACGGTAATGTTGTTGTCTGCGTCATTTTCTACCGTAGTTATTGTTCGATCGGCTGGAGATCCATCCAATTCATAGTTTGTAAATGATGGTGCTAAAAAGTTTCGTTCTCCATTTCCTTCAACGGACAAATTTTCACCGACAATCCCCTCAATGGTAGCGTCTCCCTTGGGGTCCATATTTTTATTTTGCTCATCATAGAAATGTACTTTAGTTTTCGTAGAAACATATTGGCCCGACATGTTACTCAATGTAACTCCACCAACATCATCATGTCCGTTTCCATGTGCGGCACCAAGAGCACCTATGTACACTTTATCAATATCACTTGGAATTATATTTGTTGCAACAATAGTCTCACCACCGTCTGTTACTAGTGAGTAGGAAACCTTGTGAGCTGAATGATCATATTTCACATTATACTTACGAGTTAAATTACGATTCCAACTACTCGTATAGAATATACTCTTGCCACTGATTGTATTTTGATTTGTTCCCATCGTTTGTCTTACTACATCGCGGTGGGCAAATTGTTCTGGTCGCAAAATAGGAAACCAATTTTCTGATGGATCAAAAGCTTGGGTTCCAAAAGCAGTTTGCCACTTTACATGTGCAGATCCGTATCCTGCGTGGTCAGGAGAACCCGTCCCGGTCCACGGAATTAATTGTTCATCCGCCAAGTTAGCTGAAGGCACTGTCGAGATTACCATCCCTACAAAGTCCGTGTTGTATTCTCCTCCCGAACTGTCTGATGAAAGATTCACAGTAGTCGTAAATGAAAAGTCCGCACTAGTGTCAAAGGGACGATTAAAAGCAACCGAAGAGGTTCCTTCGTCCGTATTCGCGCCTTGCATCAGCTGCCATTGCTTATTACTTTGGTAAACCGGGAGAGCGTAACTCGGAGTATTATTCTTTCTTATCGTGTGTTTAGCATCGAAATCATCCGAATTAGTTGTAATCTTCACTGGTGGTATATCCTGTCCGGGACTAATCAGTTCATCCGCAAATGCTGACGCTTGAAAAGGTGTCATCAAAGACACCGCTACACCTGCCACAGCAGTAATAGAACTTAATAAACGGCGCTGATGTCAAGATTATGGACAGGTTTTTTCGGCACCGAGAGGTGCCGGACTCCGAAAATTTTTCAAAACCCGGATTTCAGCTTAAAAAGGCGTCATTTCTCGGTGTTTTTGTAGGTAGAACA
>NZ_PVSN01000002.1 GCF_004766315.1 Weissella confusa
GGACAATCAACACCTTTCGAGACCGTTTGTTAAAAATCGGGGGACGTGTCACTAAGCACGCCCGCAAGGTGATCTTGACGTTAGATAGCCTCATCCAAGAACAATTCGATGGTCTGTTCTGGCGAGCTTGGGAACGACTAAATGCTTTGTGGCAATAAAACAACGAAGTGGATTTTCAAAAAAATAGCAAAATCTGGCTGGTTTTAGTGTGCCCATTTTTCTCAAAAAACGCTCAATCGAAAAAAACACCCTGAAACCGTGCCAAGGTACTGGCAGTTTCAAGGTGATTTATCGTATTTTACTTATTTAGCTGTGGTTAAAAATTTAGTACATGAATAATCCGGGTTAGTTAATAACGAATTTTTTTAGGGTGAGAAAATATGGAGTGGATGATTGAGAAAAAGGACCGCCAAAAAGTAGAGTTATTACGCTATTTGGTATCGCGGCCAGAGACTAAATTGCCGCTTAAGATGGTCCAAGAATACTTTGACTGGTCAAAGTATATGGTGCTGTCGACAATTCGTGGCTTAGTTGATGATATGCAGGAATTTTACGGTGAGGAACCATCGTTTTTCAAGATGTCAGCAGATGAAAAAATGATTGAGTTAACGCGGAATCGCAACGTGGATTCGAACGTCTTTGCGTTGCATTACATGCGTCAATCGATTCCATGGCAACTGATGCGCGAGACGTTTAACGAAACGATGCATTCTTATGAAGACTTTGCTGTTCGCAATTTAACGACAGTTTCTTCAGCGCGTAATGGAAAGTTGCAACTCGACGAATTCTTTGAACAGCACGGTATTAAAATTACGCAGGATTATACCTTGGCTGGGAATGAAGCAGAAATACGCGCAGTGTACTTCCGCCTCTTCGTAAAGTATTTTGCGGATCGCATTTTTCCGTTTTCAGATGAAGAGTTAGCGCTATCGAATCAAGCGATTAAAGCGATTATCAAAATCATTTCACCTGAAGAGACCAAAATTCGTCAGAGTAAGCGCATTGCCTTGCGATTTTCCACTGCGATTTGGCTTGAACGCCTACAACTAGGCCATTTTGTGGAAGATGATGCAATTGATGATTTGTTGTTGCCAAATGACCAGCTAAACGACAAGTCACAACGCCTCATTGCATATTTCGAACAGCAAGTGAAGTTGCGTGTGCCGGATATTACGGATGAACAGTTGCATCGTGAGGCGCGTTACGCATTGATTGCGTTGTTCTCAATTGACGTTGGTTATGAAGTTGGCCGATATGAAAATTTGACGCCATCAGCAGCGGGGATGATTGAAGGATTTATTCGCTTGGTTGACCGTCATTATGCTGACTTCTTTGGTTATCAATTAACGGTACGTGAACGCGATCTTATTCGAGAGGTGTTCTTCGGTACGTTGATTGGGGCGGTGGTTAGTCCGACAAGTGATGATCGTCAAATGGTAGTGCGTTTCGATGCAGCGTATGAACAATTCCCACTAATGGCTGATTTTACGTTGAACCTGATTGATGATATTGCGGAGCGTCGTCATCTTGATGTGAAAGCAGCGCGAAATGCGTATTTCGAAATTTTGTATGTTGGATTTGCATAGGTGTTTGATATGCACCGTGTTTTCCCAAAGATTAAGGTTGCGATTGATATTAACTATCAATTTGGGCTTGAGGCCATTTTGACCGATATGTTGCTCGGATTACGAGCCATGAACGTCGAAGTGTCTGAATTCATCGATGATGATACCGATATTTTGATTTCTGACATTAATCATGCGCAGATTTCAGAGGAAAATACGTTTATCTGGCCAACGATGCCAACGTCATTAGACTTTGAGCAATTGCGTCGTCGCTTAAGCGAATTGAAGGCAGAAAAGTTTGAAAAAGAGCGTGGTGTTAAGCTACGTTTCCCTGCAAACTAAAACGTTTTTTTTACCCGGATTATTCATCAAGACAAACAAAAAACCGCTGAAACAGCAAGTTAATACCGTTTCAGCGGGTTTTGCGCTTTCACCCGTTGGGTGAAAACCATAGGAGCTCTTTTTTATGATATTTTGTTAGTGGAAAACAAACCAAATACTCAAAAATTGGAGCGTCTAAAATTATGACTCAAAAAGTATTACCTAGCAACCCTTTAGTTGCAGTTTCAGACAATGGGGCACCAATTACCTCGGATGGTGGCAACGTGCTGCTTAGTATTTTTCTGAATTCGCCTGTAATTTCCAGGCTCTTTAATAACGTTGAATTCAACGATAATCGCAAAAATCCACGCTATGCTAAGGTAGAATTGTTATTGCAAATGCTCATTCAAGTTATCGAAGGTTATCGCAACGACGACGTTGCAGA
>NZ_PVSN01000051.1 GCF_004766315.1 Weissella confusa
ACAAAGCCCCAGCCAAGTCTTGTTGCTTAGCATTGTGGTAAGCCCCTTCGATTTGTTGATAACGGTACTTCAACAATGACTTCACGACAGCTGGATCAGTAACCCCTAGGTAAACTGGAATGGCAAATGCTTCCGTATCCCAGTATGTGGCACCACCATACTTCTCACCGGTGAATCCCTTTGGTCCGATGTTCAAACGGGCATCGTTACCGTAATAAGTAGCAAACAAGTGGAACAAGTTAAAGCGAATACCTTGTTGCGCTTCTGCATCCCCTTCGATTTGTACGTCTGCCTTCTCCCAACGCTTAGCCCAACCAGTTGTGTGGTCGATGACCAAATCGTTGTAAGTATTTGATGCAATGTCAGCGAACAAATCATCCGTGGCAGCCTTAACGGCATCATTCGACTCATAGTCACGTGAGGTTGTCACAATGACACGCTTTTCGATTTGCACAGGCGTTTCGGTCACGATACCAGCAAAGACGTTTCCGACTTGCTTTTCATCGTCGACTGACCCAACGGCTGGCAAATCTGAGACGAAACGTTGACGGGCAGCCACTGTAAATTGTGGCACACCAAATGGGTTGGCAATTGTGCGTGTCATGATAAAGGCTGACTCGTCATCAGCTTCCTTATCCAAGACATCCCAGAATTTCTCGTCATAGTTTGAATCTTCATTCATGACATCGGCGTCAATCAAAGCCGTCAATTCCAATTGGTGCGTGGCCTTATCGACTGATACAAAGGTCCAACGCAAGTCCGCCAATTCCTTCTTGGCAACTGAGATAAAGCGGTCAACGCTAATCTTAACGCCCTTTACGATGAATGAGCGGTGCAAAATACCAGCCTTCATATCCAATGACAACTCAAAATCATCAAATGGCGTCTTGGCCAAATCGATCAAGTCACCGTCAATGCGGATTTCAGCCTTCACAAAATTCAAAGCGTTGATAGCTTTACCAAAGTACTCTGGGTACCCATTCTTCCACCAACCAACACGGGTCTTGTCTGGGAACCAGACACCACCAATGTAGACACCTTGCAATGAGTCACCAGTATACGTTTCTTCAAACATACCGCGCATACCCATGTACTCATTTCCTAATGATGTAATTGATTCTTGCAAACGCTTGTCAGCAGGATTCAATTCGTGCGTTGTAATTGTCCAAGGACTAACTTCAAAAATTCGTTTCATGTTATTATTCCCTCATAATTAGCGCACTGGCTCGGTCCAAATGATAAAGTCGTTTGGTGCCAGTTGCGTCTCAGATTGATTTGTTTTTAGCAAAATAGTGACTGGCTGCTCAACCGTTAAGTCGGTCGTGCCATTATTGAATACCCCAACGATGCGCGTTTGATTATCTTCACGCGTCAATCGAATTTGACGTTCCCCAATCACGTCAAAGGTAATCTTGTCGTCAGATAGCTTAGCAATGTCTTGGCGCCTGACTTGTACTAATTTTTGCATAAAGTCGTACAAATCATGGTCTTGTAACTCTGGCTGCCAAACCATCGGCTTACGATCGTCTGGATCGTTCTCCCCGGTCATACCGTATTCTGTTCCATAGTAGATTGATGGAACACCTGGTTGCATGAAGGTAAATGCAAGGATGCTTTTCGCTAGTTGCTTATCTTCATGCGCCAAGGTCATCAAACGTGGCGTATCGTGTGAATCCAAAGTGTTAAACATCATGCGATTCGTCGCATCACGGTACAACATCAATTGATGGCTCATCTTTTGAACTAATGCATCGGCTGACTCATTTTCCAAGAAATATTGGAGAATGGCGCCGGTGTAGCTGTAGTTCATAACGGCTGTAAATTCATCGCCGACCAACCAGCTCTGCGATGTGTGCCAAATCTCACCTAGAATGTAAAAATCAGGTTTCAATGCCATCATCGCATCGTGGAATTTACGCCAGAAATGATGATCAATTTCATTGGCAACATCTAGACGCCAGGCATCGATATCAAATTCTTTGACCCAATACGTTGCAATGTTCAACAAATAATCAACCACTTCCGGATTACTTGTATTCAGCTTTGGCATGTGTGGCGTGTAGTCAAACGTGTCATACGTTGCATCAGCTGCAAATTCAAAGTTGTCGGTTGGTGTGTACGTTGCTGGGAACTGATGAATGTGGAACCAGTCCGCATATGGTGATGCTTGCCCGTTCTTTAACACATCCTGCCACTGCATTGACTTGTCACCAATGTGATTGAAGACCGCATCCAACATGACGCGAATGCCACGTTCATGCGCTGCTTGAACCAGTTGCTTAAACAACTTGGCATCCCGAAGTGTGGGTCCACCGTCAAATAATCTTGCGTATCATATTTGTGATTAGATGGCGCTTGGAAGATTGGATTCAAATAGATACCTGAAACCCCAAGGTCTTGCAAGTGATCCAAATGGTCCAAAATACCCTGTAAATCACCACCGTAAAAGTCTTCACGACCAGGATGATCAGTTGAACGCCAAGGCTTCGTGCCTACCGGATCATTTGATACATCCCCATTCGCAAACCTCTCTGGAAAGATTTGATACCAAACCGTATCGGTCACCCATTCCGGGGCGTTGTACTGATCAATCGTTTGAAAAAACGGCATGCGAAAGTAAAAGTTCATATCCATTAAATCGGCATCAGCCACTTTAAAGAAGCCTTTGTCACTATAAATTTTCTGGATACCGAGCATATCAGTCACTAGGAAGGCATATGCTAACCGCCGCTTCGGCTCGGTCACCGTCACCTGCCAGAAATCAGAAATGCCATCTGACATAATCTTGGTCATCTGCTTTGGCACTTGGTAGAACTTTTCATCAGTTGGCAAGCTCCGCAAACTGTAAGAATCACCTGCTAATAATTCAACGCTAACGATATCGTCTTTGGCAGTCCGCAGGCGAATATTAACGGTTTGCTCGTTCACGACGTACGCCATCTCACTGTCGGGACGGTGCATAATACCTGCTAGGTTCATAATGCTTCCCTCTCTCGTGATTAGCGCACGCTGTCGCCGTGTTCGACAGAAGTTTCCTTCACGGCCCAAACGCTAATACCACCCAAAACAAACAAGACTGCTGATACCAAAATCATGTGTGGCATGTGGTTACCCAATAGTGGGTAAAGGGCGAATGATGCTACTGAGGCAACAATTTGTGGGAAGCAAATCCATGAGTTGAACAAGCCCATGTATGTTCCGTCGTGTTGTCCGTCCAAAGCGTTCGTCAAAATCGTGAATGGGGTGGCGTTCATCGTAACCCAAGCCATACCCAACATCACAAACGCAACTGCTGACATGGTCTTTGAGCCAGTCGTGGCCAACAAAGCAAATCCAGCAGCCCCAACAATCAAACCAAATGTGTAAGCTGGCTTACGTGTCTTGTTGTTCAAACGTGAAATAATCAATCCCCAAACAATGGCCGTAACAGTTTCGATGGCTGACAAGACACCGAACCAGTTACCAGCAGCTTGGAAGGCTCCTGAAGCAGCGTTTGTCGTGTGCCAGATGTTACTTGCGACCGTACCAGTTCCATACGTCCATAGGTATTGGAAACCGGCCCAGCTAAAGAACTCAACCAATCCAAGTGTCCAGAAGACCTTTGGCGCGTGCTTTAGGATTTCAAAGACGTTTTGCTTCTCGCCCTTTTGCTCATCAAGGCCGTGGTAGTTTGCGTACGTTTCAGGATCGTATTCATCAACCTTCCATACTGTGAAAGCGGCTGAAATAGCCAAAATAATTGCTCCAACATAGAATGACCACTTAACTGATGCTGGCAATTGTCCTTGAGCGGCAACGTTGGCAACACCAATTGCAGTAAAGAAGTATGGGAACAAGTTAGCGATAACACCACCAATGTTTCCTCAGATGGTTTGCCATGACCAAGCCATATCCTTTTGGCTATCGTTGACCATGTCTGAAATCATCATCTTAAATGGTTGCATTGACATGTTTGATGACAAGTCCATGAATAGAATGGCGATGGCACCAAACCACAAAGCAGTTGATGTCTTAAAACCAAATGAACCGGCGTTTGGCAACAACGCCATGACGACGATGGCAACCAAAGCTCCCAAAATCAAATATGGCAAACGACGCCCAATCTTAGGCAACCAAGTACGGTCTGAGAAGTAACCGACCAATGGTTGGACAACCATTCCAGCCAATGGTGGCAAAATAAAGAAGAACCCTAGCTTCGTAGGATCAGCACCAAGCGTTTGGAAGATACGTCCCATGTTGGCACTTTGCAATGAGAACGCCATGGAAGTACCCAAATTTCCAAACGTCATCAACATCAATGTCGCGATTGTTAGCGTTGGTAGATGCTTCTTACCAACCTTGTTTTGCGATTCTGTCATGATTCAACCTCGTAATTTCAAAATAACCTATCTGTGAACTGCAAATGAAAGCGCTTTATTTACAAATTCCACTATAGTTCTCTTGATTACAAAATGAAAGCGTTTTCAGAATGTTACCGGTAACATAAAATTACATTCTTACGGCATTTGAAAGTATGCTACACTTAATATATGTTAGGCGTGTTAGTGCTTTCATCAATTAGGAGGTTTATTATGGTCTCACTTAACGACGTTGCGAAGACGGCTCATGTCTCAAAAATGACTGTTTCTCGTGTCTTAAACCATCCCGAACTCGTGTCACTAGAAATTCAGAAAGACGTGCAACAGGCGATTCTGGAACTCGGTTATGTGCAAAACCGGGCTGGCCGCGCCTTGGCAAACAAACGACATTACAATATCGCATTTGTTCTACTAGATGATATTGCAGAAATTGAGCCGTACTATGCGCATTTATTGATACATTTAACCGATGCATTACGCCACCACGGCTATACATTAGAAGTACGTCACGACCGTGAGTTTGATTTAACGAATGTGGATGCATTCTTAGTCAGTGGTGAACGTCGAACAGATGTTGAAGCGTTGCACCTTCCCGTTCCGGTTGTGATTTATGGCATGGAACCCGGGTTGATTTCCGTTGACAGCGACAATGCCGTCGGTACTGCAATGGCCACGGAGTATCTCATTAATCACGGCTTTGAACACATACTCTATCTTGGTTTGGCGATCGACGAACCGTTTGCGTTAAATCGCGAAACTGGTTATCGACAAACAATGTTGAGGTACGGGTTGCCAATTGAAGCTTACGAATTACCAAACAATGAAGGTGCCGCCGCTGAATTAATCGGCTTAATCGCACCTAATCCGGGCACTGGGATTGTATCGGCGACCGACCGTTTAGCCCTTGGTGCACTTAGGGCCAGTCAGGCTCTTGGCCTATCATTCCCAAATGAGATTGGGATTATTGGGTTTGATGGGATTTACATTCATAAGCTATCCTCACCTACCCTGACCACCGTTCAGCAACCATTAGGCGTGATTGCGAACACCATGGTCAAGTTATTAATGGCGCAACTGAACGGCGAAACCGTTTCATCTAAACTTATTACGCCAACCTTGGTGATTGGGAATTCAACGCCATAGAAAAAAGCTTCCGAAAGTAACGCTCTCGGAAGCTTTTCATTTTCTATCACAGCAGCTGTTTGTCAGAAAACTCCGACATTCTCAGTCTGCTTATCTCAAAATTTCAATCAAATTCTTACGTGATGCTTGGCGCGCTGGCAACCAACCAAAGATAATTCCAATGGCGGTTGTGACACCAAAGACCATCAAGACGTTGTTCATCGTGACAACAGCGGTAATGTTTGGATTGTTCATTACAACCGTAATCAACTTACCCAAACCAGCTCCCAGGGCCAACCCGATAACACCACCTGACAAGGTCAACATGACCGCTTCAATCAAGAATTGCAGCAAAACGTGGCGTTCCGTGGCACCGACAGCCAAACGAATACCAATTTCTTGCGTACGTTCCGAAACTGAAATGTACATCATGTTCATGACACCAATACCGGCGATGAACAATGAAATACCAGCCACCGCTGACACAAACAAGGCAATCACAGACACATATTTTTGCAATGATGCCATGGTTGCGCCTTCATCTTCGAATTGATACTTACCAGAAGATGCCTGGCTACCATTCTTTTGCAAGTAGTCTGTCACCTTCTGGGCCACCTTACCTGGCTTATTCTTAGTGGCAATCGTCAGCTGCACCATTGGATAAGAAGCAGTTTGTGTGCCTAAGAAGGTATTGTACGGCAACCAGACTTCTGCTGGCTTTTCCATTTGTGAATCCGCCCCCATCTTCACGACACCAACAACCGTATAGCTCAAACCACCCAGTTCGATGGATTGATTAACTGCCGCTTGTGCTGATCCATAATACTTTTTCGCAAAATCGGATGCAAGCGTGACGTTACGTTGCGCCAATGCATTATCTGACTTGTTTAATTTACGACCAGCAACCAACTCGACATCACCACTGCCCTTTACAACTTTGGCATTTAAGTTAGTTGCCTTTTGTTCACCAATGTAAGCATCAAAGGTCGTTGACTCGTTTTCAAGACGCTTCAACTTGATGTTCGCAATCTTGTCAGCATAAGGACTGCTCTTGATTGTATTCACATCAGATTGGTCCAACCCGTTTGAATAGTAATCATCTTGCGTGTAGTAAATGGTTTCCTTAATCATCCCCGACTTATCAGCTGAAACAAACTTGGCCATTTGCTTGTTCACTCCATTACCAATCGACAAAATCGTGATAACGGATGCGATACCAATAATAATACCTAACATCGTCAAAATTGAACGGCGCTTGTTAGAGATGAGTGACTGCCATGACGACTTAATAATTCCCCAAAGATCCATCACATACCCCCTACAATTTGACCGTCAGCCAAGCGAATCGTCCGTTGGGCCTGTTCGGCAACATGCGCATCGTGCGTCACCATCAAGATAGTGGTCCCTTCATGATTCAATGCAATAAACAAATCCAAAATTTCTTGGGCAGTGTGACTGTCCAACGCACCGGTTGGCTCGTCAGCTAGCAAGAACTTAGGCTTGGCCACGAGTGCACGGGCAATTGCCACACGCTGTTGTTGTCCACCAGATAATTCGGAAGGTTTCTTGTTTCCCTTGTCGCCAATACCTAGGCGATCAAGCGTTTCTTGCACCGCTTCCTTGATATCTGCACGACGACGTCCCGCGTATACCAATGGTAGCGCAACGTTGTCGAACACTGACATTTGTTGAATCAACTTAAAGTTTTGGAAAACCCAACCAATATTGCGGTTGCGGAAGGCTGCGAAATCACGACGACTTAATGCCGTTGTGTCATCATTCGCAAAGACATACTCACCTTC
Organism: Weissella confusa; assembly: GCF_004766315.1. Lineage (GTDB taxonomy): Bacteria > Bacillota > Bacilli > Lactobacillales > Lactobacillaceae > Weissella > Weissella confusa_A. The sequence goes on from NZ_PVSN01000051.1 coordinate 7,283, forward strand.
AAATTCACGGTCTAGCATCCCCACGATATTGATAAAAGTTGATTTACCAGAACCTGAGGGGCCCATGACCGCCACAAATTCACCATCTGAAATTTCAAGTGAGATGTCACGTAAGATGTGCAACTTCGATTCACCATTTTGGTAGGTCTTATTGATATTCGATAACTTAATTAGCGCCATCAATTGCCTCCCCGTCCTTAGCTGAATCATAGTCGGTTACAACACGATCATTTTCAGCTAAGTTGGCCGTGACAATCACATTGTTATTGCCAACGTGACTATCAACGACAGTCTTCACCGCCTTACCATTGACCACACGGTAAACAACTGTTTGACCATTAATCGTCTTCACGGCTGACTTAGGCACAACAATCCCTGGTTGGGCTAGTGACACCGTGACCGGTTGACCATAGCGGAAAGTATCATCAAGGCTAACCGTGAATTCATACTTTGCCAGCTTACGGTTACTATCCTTTGTTGGCACAGCACTCACTTCTAGCACACGTTGAGCTGTCTTCTTATCATGATCAGATACACCATTTACCGTCACTTCGGCATCTGGCTTCACCTTGTCGTAATCACCGTCGCTAACCGTTGTCACAACATGTTTCGTTTGTGAAAGCACTTGTAACTTTGGTGTGTCAGGATTTGTTTGGTCCAAATCAACGACACCATCAAACTTTGCAGTAACTGTCTTGGCAACCTTGCCTTGGATGTTAGTCACCTTTGCTTGCGCAGCTTGCAAATCATTTTGAGCATCCGATAAAGCCATCTTGGCTTGCGTCACAGCATCTTGACTGCCACCGCCATCTTCAGAATTCATCGCTTTTTGCGCATTATTTAATGCTTCTTGTTGAATACCAACCTGCGCTTGTAGCTTCGTCACTTCGGCCTGGGCCTCGCTAACATCAGAATTTGCGTCCTCAGCTTGCAATGTCATCAACGCATCACCGGCCTTAACAGTTTGTCCGTTTTTCACCAAGATTTGCACCGGCTTCATGCTGCCTAGTGCAACCTCTTGAATCTGCATTGGTTGCACCACACCAGACTCCTTCAAAGATGGTTGTTCCTGCACCTTGGTTGTCGCAATCACATGTTTTTCAGATGATCCACCCATTTGACTGACAATTACGCCACCAACAACTAGTACTCCCACAGCACTCCCAATGACAATCTTTGTTCGCTTCTTCATTCTTCTCCCCTAACCAATTGTGTCAATTACATTTCTAAAATATTACTTATTTATCCTACATGAAAACCACTTACGATTTAATAATTCAGTGAAGTTTCTTAAACTTTTCTTGTTGCCTGTCTGTTTTTTAGTACGCGTCATTGTAATGGGCGTAGAGCCAGTAGATACCGTACACAAATAACCCAGCCGTTACGACATCAAGAGCGTGCATCATAAAATCACCTAGGCCAATGAAATCTAGCAAATACGTCTCACCTAACGAGATTGCAATAAAGACTGTCAAAAAGGCAATCATAAACACCAGCACCTTGGCGTGTTTTAGTTTTGGCATTAGGTGCGCGATGCCGAGATTAACGGCTAATCCAATTAAGTTAACAAACAGAAAGACCAAAACAATGGCACTCGATGACTCCCACAAGTTACCTAGTTGCCAGTCCATGTGTAGTGGATTTTCTGTTTTCCCAACTGATAGCCAGCTTCTAATCGCCAAATCAACGCCTTGATAGACAAATGAAGCGACCGTGACATTGACGAGAATCGCAAGCAACCGCACCACTAAATTAGTCAGTACAAACCGCCACTTGGTCGTTGGCAAAAGCACCAATTTTGCATTTTGCCATGATTCAACTGACTTGGCATAGGCTAGAATGACATAAAGCACCATGCCAAAAATTACTGGTATCCCAATAGCAATAGATAACGAACGATAAAGTTGAATACCACCCGCGTGCCAACTATCCTTAAACGCAATTGCCAAAGCAAAAACTAATACAGCAGCCACGGTCATCAAAAATGTTTGAAAGCCAACATAACTATCCTTAGCAACTAATTTAATGAGTTTACTCATCTTCATCATAATTCAACGCCCTCCCGATTTTCTGTGACCACTTGGACGAAGTATTGTTCCAGACTCATTTGTTCAGTCGTGCGAATATCATCAATCCCGCGATTCACAATAATACGACCGTCTTGAATAACAATGGCACGATCAATCACTGATTCAATTTCATTAATTTCATGCGTTGACATCAGTACAATGGCTTCTTCTGGAATCCAACGTAGCAAACTTTGCAGCACGCGACGTCTAGTCATCACATCAACACCTCCGAACGGCTCATCCAGCAGAATGACCGACGCCTCACGTGAAACTGTCAACGCGAAAATGACACGTTCTAGTTGGCCCTTTGACAACTTACCAATTTTAGCCTGACTATCAATCTTAAGTTCCTTGCGCAACGCTTCCCAACGTGCCGTATCAAAATCCGCATAAGCATCTTGATAAAAGGCCGCCACCGAACTAACCGTTTCACTCTTAGTTGCCCAATTCAAATTAGGAATAAACGATACGAATGCCTTCAACACATCACCTGATTGATTATCAATGCTAATTTTAGCGTCTCGATTCGGCTGAATTAGACCAGCCAATGCACGCATAAACGTTGTTTTACCAGCACCATTTTCACCCAAAACGCCAACGATTTCCCCGGCGTCGACCTGCAACGTCATCTCTTTTAAAATTTGACGTCGGCCGGTTCGGTAACTTAAATTATCTACTTCCAACATCCCTACTTACCCCTTCTTATATTGCGAAACCACTTGCGTCAAAATATCCTGTAACTCAGCAATTGAAACAAATGCCAAACTATTTTTAACAAACGTTTCGGTCATTGCGGTGATTTTGTCGCGTCGGATACGCTGTATTTTTTCTTGATCAGTTGTCACAAAATTTCCCAATCCGCGTCGTGTTTCCACTAGACCCGATTCTACAAGTCGCGTAATGGCGTTTTGAACCGTTCGACCATTAATAACGAGATCAGCTGCTAATTCACGCACGCTAGGAACTTTGCTTCCCATCTCGTACTTGCCATCGAGAATTTCACTTTCCAAATAATCCGCGACCTGAATATATAAGGGTTCATTATCATTAAACTCCATTATCAGCCCCCCTGTTACAGGGTAGTATAACAGTGCAACACCTAAGATACAAGAAAATCGCAAACGATTTGTTAGTGGTTACCAGTTCGGCGCGATTTCGAAACCAAACCCATCAGCAACAAAAGTCCTGCCAAAACAATGACAACAACCGTCCCCATGACCTTATTTTGCGCGTCATTATTCGACCAAATCATGCCATTCCCGATGACTAGCGTTACCATTGGCAAAATAAAAATTGGCCAACGACCCTTCACCATTGGTAGCAAGATTGATTGTAATCCAACCAAGATAATTGATAACACCGTTGTATGCGATAAAACCTCTTTTATAACAGCCATATAAACTCCTAACAATAAACTCTAATACATAATCAATATATCTTTTTATCAAATGTTATTTATAATCATTTTTTCAACAGAGTTAAAAATACAAAAACAACCCCAGCCAAGGCGTAACCTTAGCTGGGGTTCGATTTTATTTATGAAAATTAATTTTGACCACGACGCTCTGCAAAGTAAGCCTTCATGCGCTTCATTGCTTCAGCCAAGTCTTCATCTGATGCCGCATATGAAATACGGACGAATTCAGGTGTATATTCTGAGAATGCATCCCCAGGAATAATGGCAACCTTGGCCTTTTCAGCCAAATCAACGGCGAAATCAAAACCACTCTTACCCATGTCTTCAGGAATCTTAGCAAAGATGTAGAAGGCCCCTTCTGGGTTAACCATTTCGAAGCCAAGTTCCTCAAGTTGCGGACGCAACCAGTCACGACGGCGCTTGTAAATGTCTCGCATCTCATCAGCGACTTCAGCAGCAGTTGTCACAGCAACCAATGCGCCATCTTGCAAAACCTTTGGCAATGAGAACGTCAACGCACCGTGCACCTTTTGGGCGTAGTCGATGAAGCTCTTCTCACCGAGGATAAAGCCGATACGGCATCCCGTCATGGCGTGTGACTTTGACAACCCCGTAATCAAAATCGTTTGATCAGGAATCAACTTTGCCAAAGAAACGTGTTGTTGATCATATGTCAATTGTGAGTAGATTTCGTCTGAAATGACCCAAAGGCGGTGCTTCTTGAACACTTCAGCCAAGGCAATCAATTCATCTTCTGAATATGTCACACCCGTTGGATTTGATGGGTAGTTAAACAAGATAGCCTTTACTGGCACCTTGGCATTCGCCATCGCTTCATCAACTTGTTCAGGCGTCAACTTGAACTTCGTTGGACGTGTGTTGATTGAAATCTTCGTACCGTGGGCCAAGTCCAATGACGCGAAGTATGGTGGGTATGCCGGTTCGGGTACGATTACACCTTCGTTGTCGTTCAACAACGTCAAGAAGACAACGTTAATCGCTTCAGACACGCCGATGGTCACAATCATGTTGTCTTCGCCATCATAGTTCAAGTCGTACTTCTTGTTGAAGTATTCAACCGCTGCATTGCGCAACTCACGCTCACCTTGTGACTCAGCGTAGTGTGAATTATCTTCACGAACTGATTCAATAATGCGATCCTTGATTGCGTCATCAACGTTAAAGCCAGGCTCTCCGAACGTCAAACGAACCAAGTCTGGAATATCACGTACGGCTTTTTGAAAGTCCAACAACCCATCTGGCGCCAAATTAGTTACAATGGGGTTAAGGGGTTGGATGAAATCTTTTTTAATCATATTAATTATTCTCACATTCTTCCCAAGTAGTAATTATTATATCAATAATCACTTACTTTTCTAGCTGTATTTTTGTGAAGAAAATATGAATGGCAAACAATATCACTCACAGAGGGGGCTGAGCTGATGCTTGAATTTACTGGAAATCCAATTGAACCGCAACGTGATACCTGGGACTGGGGCGAAATCCGAGCCATACCGCTTGATTTGTCAGATGAAAAACTGGTTTCGGTGAGCTATTTACCTGAAAAAATGGTCGTTAGCCCACAATACTTCATCCAACAACTACCAGGTGCGAAGGCTGATATCTTCGTGCGCGAAACGATTCAACAAAAATTGAATGATGCCGCGGACATGCTACCCTATGGCTATAAGTTGGTTATCTTCGACGCTTGGCGTGATATCGACACCCAACAAGCGCTATTCGATCGCATGCAAAGCTTTGTGCAACGTGACCATCCCGAATGCAATGCCGACCAAATACTGGCTGCGACATTGCGAATTGTGGCTTTGCCGTCATCAAATGCGAACCGACCTTCTCCACACAATACGGGTGGTTCAGTGGACGTTTCGATTGTGGACGAACGTGGTCGCCTGTTAGAAATGGGCAGTCCATTTGATGACATTAGCGCTCGCGCCAAGACAACTTATTATGAATTTGAACCGGAATCTGAAGCCGTCATCAAGATTCGTGAAAACCGTCGTCTGCTCTACCATGTCATGACGAACGCTGGTTTCACCAACTATCTCGAAGAATGGTGGCACTACGATTACGGTAATCAAAATTGGACCTTCATGAGTGGCCACGACACTGCGTTTTATGGTGCCACAAAACCTGAATTCCCTTGGCTATAGTAAAAGCGACCTCCCCCGATTTTTTGGGGTAAGGTCGCTTTTTAAATGTTCTAAATTATTGTCGACGCTTTCGATCGATCAATAGTCCTAACGCAAAAACCGTTAATGCCGCCGCTGTAGCAACAGCACCAGCTACTAACCAACGCTTTTGTTGATTTTCAGCACTCGTTTTGGGTAGTGCACCTACATATGGAAGCGCTAAAGCCGTTCTATTAGTTGCTGGCGTGGCAGTATATGCTAACACACCGCCAACTGCTAGAACCGACTCTGCGGTCTCTACACTCGTCCAAGGGACGCTAGCAGCCTGTGAACTTGTAGACTCTACCTGTGTCGTTAGCTTTTCTGGTCCTGGCGTCGTGCTTGGCGTGGTTACAGTTGGCGTTACCGGCCTTGTTGGCGCACTTGGCGTTTCTGGTTCAGGTACCGTACTTGGATTTTCCGGTTCCGGTGTCACACTCGGATTCTCTGGTTCCGTCGGTCTACTTGGATTCTCTGGATTCGTGGGCGTTTCCGGTTCTGGCGTCACACTTGGATTCTCCGGTGTCGTTGGCGTACTTGGATTCTCAGGTTCTGGTGTCGTGCCAGGATTTTCTGGCTCAGGCACCGTACTTGGTGTCGTTGGTGTATCAGGCACGCTTGGTGCTGATCCATAACCGCCATCTGGATTCTCGGTCCAAGTTTGAGCGCGAACTGGAATGACTACTGTAAATTCTGAATCTGGGTCACCTGTTAACACGATTTTGGCTGCATCAAATGCGTAGTCATAACCTGTTAATGGTCCGCCTTGCAAAATTGTATTCAAGCCCATCTCTTCACGACGGGTATTCGATGCAACAGCATTTTCATATCCTATTACATATGAATAAGAGACGTTGCCATTTTCATCAGTTGTCTCCCTAGTGTAGTAAAGCATCCCTCTGTAGTAAGCCTGAACAGTTTCGCCAGTTGCGACATCTACGAATTCAAAGCGGACAGGATACGCTTCATTAGCAATTGGTGACCCATTGTCATCAACTACAACGTCTTGCAACGAATCATCAAACGTCGCAACATTTCGTTCTGACAAGGTCGCCGTTTCTTGCGTTGCTGCACGTGCCATACGCGCATTGCGCAACACTGGCTCACCTTCACGGTTAACAGATACAGTATCGACTGGCACATGATAGAAGTTTGACGTCGTTATGCCATCCGCATTAATGATATCAACTCGAATAACCTTGTAGTCAGCCTCTCCCGTAAGCGAATCCTTGTAGAAATCAAGCGACTTCAACGCAACACCGTTAATAGCAAACAGGCCGGCGTTATCCCAAGAAGAGCCACCCCAGGTTTCTTGCTTAACCCCTGTGTCAGGATTTACCCAGTACATATTGCGATCAGGCAAGTAACCTTCCGCTGCCCATGACGCCCAACCGGTTCCTAGTTTCTCAGAAGCCGTCTTGTTGTACCACCAGTTATCGTAACCGGCAAACACAGGTACCCAAGCTGGTTCCCAGTAGAACGCGCCAAGTCCATTATTGTTTGAGTTAGACAAAATAGTCTGGTACGTCTCAGACAACACGTCTACTTGACCTTGTGGTGATGCAGGGTGCTGATCGTCCCACAAATACGTGTCTCCCAGCACATTGTTTTGACCATCCCCATCAGATTCGCTATTCGCTTGTGCAACTTCAGCAACTAGGAAACCTTTACCAAAGTCGGCAGCCAGGTCTTGCACAGCCTTCAAATTAATCGCATTATTCTTTTCATCAGAATATGTTGGATAGTATGACGACGCCAAAACGTCGTAATCAACACCATTAACGGCCCATGCATTCAAAATCGTACGGAAACGATCGATGTTTGGCGACTCCAATTGCAAAGCAATCTGAGCAGATGGCGCTAACTCACGGACAGCTTTCGAACCAGCTGACAAAAAGGCCGACATTTCAGCTGCCGTTTGTTTATCTGCCCATGACGTTTCCTTCGTTGAACCATCGGCAGCACCGTTTGTCGTACCACCAGATAGCAGACCATTGGTAATTTCGTTACCGACTTGCACCATGTCAGGTGTAATGCCGACATTCTTGAAGTCAGTCAACACTTGCTTGGTGTACTCATAGACTTTTTGTTGTAAAGTCTCACCTGACAAACCAGCCCAAGCCTTAGGCAAAACCTGTTGTGATGGATCAGCCCAGAAATCAGAGTACATAAAGTCAAGCATGATATTCATGCCATACTTCTTCGCTTCTTGTGCAATCTTCAGTGCTTGTGCGGCATCATTATTTCCGCCACCATAAGTGTTCCCGTTCGCGTCCTTCGGATCGTTGAAGATACGAATACGCATGTAGTTAACGCCTGATTCAGCCAAGATTTGCATCAATGGCTTTTCATTTCCATCGTTATCGTAGAACTTTACGCCAGCATCCTTCAACGCTTGATATGATGAAGCATCAACTCCGCGGATTGTTGAGTCGACCATACCATCAATCTTTGGAATAGTAACCTCTTGTGTACGAAGACCAGTATCAAATCCGTACTTGTATGCTTGGTCTTGCGACAACCAACCATCACTTCCAAAGTCGATGGTTTTATCGCCAAATTGTCGAACACCCTTATACTGGTCACCGTTTTCATCAAAGACAGCCGTAATCCACCCCTTGTCTGAGTTAAAAATACTGATTGACTTGTTTGCTCGCGCAGCCTTGTTTTCTGACGTGTCATTGGTTGCCAAGTCACGTGCTTCATCTTGGGAATCACCAATCCAAGGTGTGATTTCCGGTTGATTTGGCTTTGGCGTATCTACAATTGCACTTGAAGCCGACGATGTAGACGAACTGGTTTCAGCGGATGATGCAACTGATGATGACACCACTGAAGAACTCACAGCCGATGAGGACTCTGCTGAAGAACTTGCCGATGATGCACTCGAAACAGACGAGCTAACGCTTGATGAGCTTTCAGCAGCTGAACTTGTTGCCGAAGAATCAGCAGCTGATGACGCAGGCATAAGTTGCGCAACACCGTCAGTCCCGACTGAATAGGTTTGTCCATTAACCACGACTGTACTGTTCTTAACTTGCGTACCGTCGGCATTAAAGTAAAATAATTGGCCATCAATCGTTTGCAAACCGGTTTTCGCTGCATTACGCGTATTACCGGTTTCATCGGCAGTTCCAAAGTAGTAAACCTTGCCATTAATTTCTTGCCAACCGATGTGCTTTTGATAACCGCGTGGTTCGAACATAGACGCACGCAACGTGGTACCATTTTGCGTCTTCAAGTCACCATCTTGGTACCCGAATGCATAAGTGCGCCCATCAATTGTGCGCAACCCAAACATCATGCCTTGTTGTGGGTCAACATAGGCGCGTCCGTCATCAACCCAGCCAGATGTAACCGGTAGTTGATTTTCCAAATAGGTCATCTCACCACCGTCAAAATAATAACCGGTGGTTGGAGCTGGCGTATTAGAGACAACTGCATCTGATGTGGCACTTTGTGTTGTTGCAGATTGTGCTACCTGAGATTCTGCTGACTGTGATGCCGCCGACTGCGTCATAATTGTAAACGATCCACTCGTCACAACATCCGCATCTGTTGCCGTAGCTGCTGTTTGTTCAGTTGACGCTGCTGCACTGTCAGTACCAGTTTTGTCGTCAGCTGAGACATCAGTTGGCATCAAAACAACGCCTGAAATTGCTACAACTCCCGCGGCAACCCAACTCTTACCTGCTTTATATAGTTTCTTTTGTCCAGTCCAAGCTGGCGTATTTTTCTTTGCCATGATGCTCCCCCTCCGAAACGTACTTTCCTACTCCTAATTTTACAGTTCAGATGTAAATTCATTGTTTTTTAACTCTCGTTTAACCTACTTCTATATTTCTCAAACGAATACACTGCAATCCGGAAAGTACCATTTCCGGCACAACGGCCCACACTTTTTTACTGCTTCGCTACGCTTGTTACAAAAAACGACCCCACCAATTCAGATGAGGTCGCTCTTTGCATTATTATTGATGTCGCTTTCGATCAATCAGCATCGCTAATACATAAATCGTTAATGCGGCTGTCGCGCCAGCAATTATCCAACGCTTTTGTTGCTGTTCAGCACTCGTGTATGGCAATACACCTGACTGCTGAAGTGCTGGTGCAGCTGTATAAGCCCTAGCGCCACCAGAAGTTGGGATTGCCGAAGTGATAGTTTCTACACTCGTCCAAGGAACACTAGCCGTCACTACGCTCGTGGGCCATGCCGAATTCGCCAAATTAGACAATCCGGACGGAATACTTGGTGTCGTTGGTGTCACTGGTTCTGTCGGCGTACTTGGCGTCGTCGGATTTACTGGTTCTGTCGGGATGCTTGGGGACGTTGGGTTAACCGGTTCTGTTGGTGAACTTGGTGATGTCGGCGTCACCGGTTCTGTCGGCGTACTTGGCGTCGTCGGATTTACTGGTTCCGTCGGCGTACTTGGTGTCGTTGGATTTACCGGTTCAGAGGGTGTCGTTGGCGTGGTTGGACCATAGCCATACCCATCGTCTGGATTTGTCGTCCAGGTTTGTGCACGAACCGGCTATCAAACCCATCTTCAGGTGTACCAACCAACTCTAATCCAGCTACATCAAAAGCTGTTTCATAGCCACTAGGAACCTGAACGGCCGAATTATTCAGATATGGATTGCTTCCGTTTCGATATAAGTATGAGTTTAAAATATGCTTCGTTGTCGTCGTACCATCATCATTGGTTATTGTCTGTGTGTAATAACCTACACCGGCTTGTGGTGCTGTACCAACAATCGTATTGTTATTTGCAACGTCATAATAAATATAAGTTGCCGTTGGACGACTATTGTATATAGGCTCACCATCTTCATCTACCGGCACCCCTTCAGGTGCTTCGTAGAAGGTTGCCACATTACGACTAGAAATATCTGCCGTCTGGGTCGCCGCACGTAAGCGTGACTGAACAACTGGCGTCCCATCAACCGAAATTTGTGTCGTTCCTACTGGCACACGGTAAAATTTCGACTCATTATTACCATCAAACTTGATAACATCCACTCGCACAACCTTATAATTTGCTGCGTCCGAAATAGAATCTTTATAGAAATCTAGTGACTTTAGGGCAACACCGTTAATGTCGAACAATCCGCCGTTGTCCCACGAAGATCCGCCCCAGGTCGGTTGCTTTTCACCAGTCGCTGGATTCACCCAAAACATGTTACGGTCCGGCAAATAGCCTTCCGCAGCGGCAGTGGCCCACCCAGTCCCCTGGTTAGTTGATGCTTGTCGGTTATACCACCAATTATCATATCCGGCAAAAACGGGCGTCCATGCAGGCTCCCAGTAAAAGGCTCCTAACCCGTTTTGATTTTGATTCGACAAGACGGTGTTATACGTCTCTGCCAGCACGTCCACTTGGCCTTGTGGTGTCGCCGGATGTTTATCATCGGCTAGATACGTATCACCCAACACATTGTTCGTACCATCGCCATCATAAGGACTATTCGCCTGAGCCACTTCGGCCACGACAACCCCCTTGCCAAATTCAGCCGCTAAATCTTGTACTGCTTTCAGATTAGTTGGATTGTTTTTAACATCCGAATAAGTTGGATAGTACGAAGATGCCAACACATCATAATCAACGCCATATGCACGCCATGCATTCAAAATTGTACGGAATCTTTCCAAATTAGGCGACTCTAATTGCAAAACAACTTGGGCAGATGGCACCGTATCACGAACCGCTTTCGACCCGGCCGTCAAAAAGGCTGCCATCTCAACCGCCGTCCGTTTATCGGCCCACGATGTTTCAGTGGTCGAACCATCGGCTGATCCGCTAGTCGTACCGCCAGACAACAAGCCATTCGTTATCTCATTTCCGACTTGAACCATTGACGGCGTGATGCCCGCATTTGTAAATTCCGTCAGCACTGACGTCGTAAATGACATCACATTACTCTGAATTTGTTGACCACTCATGCCTTTCCAAGCTTTAGGAAGCACTTGTTGAGACGGATCTGCCCAAAAATCAGAGTACATGAAATCAACCATGATATGCATGCCGTACTTTTGGGCTTCTTGTGCGATTTTAATCGCCTGGGTAGTGTCATTATTTCCACCACCATATGTGCTACCATTTGGATTCTTCGGATCGTTAAAAATACGGATACGCATGTAATTAACGCCCGATTCCGCCATGATTTGCATCAACGGCTTTTCGTTTCCGTCATTATCATAGAACTTCACACCAGCATCCTTTAGGGCCTGATATGATGATGCGTCCACCCCACGAACAGTTTAATCTACCATGCCATCAATTTTCGGAATCGATACAGGTTGTGCACGTAACCCAGTATCAAAACCATACTTATACGCATCGTCCAATGTCATCGCACCGGTATCTGGATCAGTGTAAATTGTTTTATCCCCAAATTGATAAGTGCCTTTGATTTTATCGCCGTTTTCATCAAATAGGTAAACTGCCGGATGTGATCCATCAGCATTAGACACAAAGATGCTCTTGTTTGCTCTTGCAGCCTTATTTTCCGGCGTGTCGTTGTTGGCTAAATCATTCGCTTTAGCCAAGTCGTTTCCCAACCACGGTGTCAGTACCGGTGTGTTTGGTGCTTCAACTTCCGCAGCAGCAACGCTCGTCATAAACGTGAGCGCACCACTTTTAAAGACATTTTGTTGCGAGTCCGCCTTTTCACGTTTCGTCACAACGTCTTTATCATCAGCATCAACATCTAACAGACTCACATCAGCAGGTAGCAACACAACCCCAGCTAGCGTTACTAATCCCGCCATTAGCCATACTTTACCCGCTTTATACAGCTTTTTCTTACCGCCGTATTTTTCATTACGCCCCTTCATACCATGTTCCCCCAAACATATTTTTGTACCTAAATTGTATCGAAAAACGCTTGTAAAGTGGCTTTACAACTCTTGGATTGGCATACAAAAAAACCGAGCTCATCACTCGGTTTTCCATCTTGTTATCGCTCTGGGACAAATTCATCTGCTTCAACATCTTGAATGAAATGGGTCAAGTTATAAAAGAAAATCTCAGGGTCATCCACCATGTGAACATGCCCGGCGTTTGGCGTCACACGCAAACGAGCATTCGACATTTTGTCCCGCATCTCACGAGCCACGTCTAATGGCATTGATTCATGCCCACCAAAGGTCAACAAAGTCGGCGTCTCAATCTCATGCAAGCGATCCGCGACTGACCAGTGCGCCAACTTGCCCGTAATCACAAATTCATTGTTACCTTGGAAATGGTTGTACACCGCTGTCCCCAGCGTACTGATCTGGTGATGTGGGGCATTCGGGTGACGTGTGATGTATTCACGGTCCAAGTGCGTCGCGTACTTCTGATACGTTGGGTTATCCCATTCGCCACGTTCTTCCACTTCACGCATGAAGGCGACGACATCGGCATCAAATTCTTTTTCGCGGATTGCATTGATGTTCGTGACATAATCGTCGATATTATCAATCATTGAGATAATGATAAGTCCCTTCAAAAAGCCCGGATGACGGAGCGCATATTCTTGGGCAAGCAAGCCACCCCACGAGTGCCCAGCAAGATAAAATTCACCATCTTCATAACCTAACTTTTGGCGAACTTCTTCCACTTCGTTTAGGTAGTAGTCGTAATTCAAGAACTTCTCAACGTTGGCCGGATCATCAAAATCAGGTTGATCTGAATACCATGCCCCAAGTTGATCATATTGCGTCACTTCAACCCCAATTGGATTCAAGAACTCTGGGAAACGTTCATACGGCTCGTGGCCAGCGCCCGGACCACCATGCAACGTCAATAACTTGATTGGCTTGCCCGTTCCGTCAGTGCGTGACCACAAATGGTAGCCATTATCCAAACTCAAAATATGGGTTCCGTCTTTTGTCATACTGTTTTCTCCTAGTTCTTAACTGCGTTCTTCCAATCAAATGTGCCACCAACTGGGTTTACGAAGACGCCCTTAACCTTTGGATTCATCAAAGCGGTCATCTTTGAGTATGTCAATGGCGCTACAGCACCTTGCTTTTGCGCATACTCTTCAGCGGCTGCCAAGTCCTTAAAGCGCGCCTTCTCGTCGTTAGCATGTGTCGTCGTTGCCTTTTGGTAAAGCGCATCGTACTTCTTGTCAGACCAACCCGTTAGGTTCCATGAAGCCCCCGTTACCAACGTTTGCAACATATCAACCGGATCAGTGTAATCCGCGTTCCACGTTGCCAATGACAAATCAAACTTGCCGGCCTTTTGCAGTGAACTCGTTTGCTTGGCTGGCACTGACTTCACTGACACCGTCAAGCCCTTCAAGTTCGTTTCCAATTGTGATTGCAAGTATTGGCCAGTTTGCTTAGCTGCATCGGTATCGTTTGTTAACAAAGTCAACTTCACTTGCTTTTGACCAACTTGCTTCAACCCTTGTTGCCACAACTTTGCAGCTTGTGCCTTGTCATAACTGACGTACTTCGTGTGCGCACCAACTGTGAAGTCCTTGCCCGTGTTTGGATCCTTTGCCAACCCCTTGGCGGTAAAGGTCTTGGCTGGTTCAGCCGCACCAGTCAACACATTCTTTGCTAGCTTCTCACGGTTAACTGCAAATGATAGTGCCTGACGAACCTTCACGTTTTGCAACGCCTTATTCTTTTGGTTCATTGTCATGTAGGTCGTCGCAGCAGTATCAACTACCGTGTAACCAGCCTTGTTCTTTGAGTTGCGGGCTTGCGTGGCATTCAACAACGCAAAGTCCGTCTTGCCTGAGTTGTATAGGTTGAAACTCGTCGTTGCATCGGCCGTTGTCGTCACGTTGACGGCTGGCGTCTTAACATTGGCTGCGTCCCAGTAATTTGGGTTCTTTTCATACGTATATGATGAACTTGAACCATCCCACTTCTTCAAGACGTATGGCCCACTTGAAAGTGAATCGACAGCGGTCGTGCCAAACTTTTGACCCGTTTGCTCAACGAAACTTTGCTTTTCAGGGAAGAAGTACATCATCGCCAACTCAGCCTTAAATTGGGGCAATGGACGCTCCAACGTTACTTGCAACGTTGTATCATCGAGCGCCTTAGCACCCAATTCATTCAAATCTGTAACCTTACCAGCTTGGATGGCATCAGCGTTCTTCACCCCGCTGAAGAACATCGCTCCGATAGCCGCCGTCTTAGGATCATTCGTACGTTGCCAACTGTAGACGAAATCTTGGGCTGTTAACTTTGAACCGTCTGACCACTTCAAGTTGTCACGCAACTTAAACGTCCACGTCAAACCATCTTGTGACACGTCGGCTGATTGGGCCGCTGCCAATTCTGGTTGACCACTCTTGCCAACACGGTACAAACCTTCACCGGTTGCCATAACCGCGTCTTGTGATGGGATGTCCGCAACGTTTGAAGGGTCGGTCGTCTTTAGATCACCGGTAAGCGTCCAATTGATGGCCTTACCTTCACTTGCTGAAGCAACTGGCACCCCAGTCCCTGCGACCATACCCAATGTAACTGACAACAAAACTGAATTCTTAACAAACTTATTCATAACCACATATCTCCTAATATTCCTGTATGACCTACGAGTAAAAGTTTGAGCTCAAAAAAATATATAAAAAAAACGGCTAGTATTCTGCGCAAAATACTAGCCGTTACTCGTTTACAAAGTAATTAAATTTGGCTAGCCATGATAATCTTCCTTGGGAAGCAGTCATGGCTAGCGTTAGCATCTCAAAAAGCCAACCATCACTGCGAAATAATAATAATAATCGCAATGATAATTGGGGCAACCAACGTCATAACATTCAACTTTTCTACTGACACGTTCTTCATGACGTTGTCCTCCTCTTTTCTTGATGTTCTTAAGTATACGAGGTTAATTATAAAAGTCAACACTTTTCTCTAATTTAATTTTAATCAAACGTTTTAAGGTTGGTTTTGCAGAGGTTGGTAGTATGTGTCCGCCCTTACGGCCGGAGTGCTTGGCCCCTTCTAGGGCACGCTAACCCGTCCAAACCATGACCTGCAGGGAGCGCGAACCACAGCAAGCTGCGTTTCCCTTTACCTCCCGTGGCTCTAAGCGGGAAACCCGCTAAGAACCCACACCTGCGGGTCAAGGTCTGCACGTGTCTATACGCGTGGCGGGGCCAAGCAATACTCTAATTGGTCAGTTTTTCATCCACCGCAAGATAACAAGGTAACTGTTCACCTACTTATTTCCATGTGGCTTATTATCTCAAACAGAATAGAACATCTCGGCTGCTGGCATGGAAGGTCGGCACTATCGGAGCGTTCAAATGCGGGCAACATGCCGCATGGCCGGCGCTATTCAGACAAGCCACACAGGACTAAAAGGATTAGGGGGAATTATTTGCCCCGCTGAATGGCGTCCGCGCCATTCGGTTGCCCACATTTGAACTTTGCCGGAGATAGTGTCGAACTTCCATGCCTCGACGCAACGCGTCGACACATACCACTAAACAAAAAACACCCAGAAAAAATCTGAGTGCTTCATGTGTTGATTATTCAAGTGTTGTGCTGATTTCGTTGATCCACTCAGTCATAACTGGGTAGTCATTGCCTTCACCTTCTACGATACGGGCTGGCAATACTGAACCTAGATAGTGCTTGGCCAACAATTGTGACAACACCAAACCACCAATCACATCAAGGATGTACGTGTCGTTCAATGTACGGAACGTCAAAACGTTGTCCGTGTTGCGCGCAATGTGGAAACGATCAATGGCAAAATTGATTGTCTTGGCAACATCCCCAATCCCACTAACCGTTGAGCTAGCGGTATCGAAGGCGTTTAGTTCGGCTTGCAACACATCTTGCCAGTTGGCCAATGGCACTTGGCGTGGTTGCTCACGTTGAATATCTGCTAGTGATAATGACATGTTCAGTTCCACCTAAATTTAATAATTACTATTCATTATAGACTAACCACTAACATTTCGTCATTAATATCCCTTATGCGAACTTTTCAGCAGAACCTTCAGGCACGCGAACCAAGTCTAAGGCAACCAAGCGCTCGGCGATTTGTACCGCGTTCCAAGCAGCTCCCTTCAACAAGTTATCTGACACAACCCACATGTGGTAGCTACCATCGTTTTCAAGGTCTGGACGCACGCGACCAACAAAGGTATCGCGCTTACCTTCCGCGTTGATTGGTTGTGGGTAAATTTGGTTGGCTGGATCATCTTCCAACACCACCCCTGATGCTTCTGACAAGGCTTGTTGAATCTTTGGTGTTGAAGCGCCGTCTGCGTCAGCAACTTCAAAGTAGACCGTTTCACCGTGACCAACTGGGACTGGCACACGCACTGCGGTTGCCGTCACCTTGATATCCTTAGCGTTCTTGTCGCCCAACATAATCTTCTTCGTTTCATGAATCATCTTGTACTCTTCGTGCGTGTAGCCTTCATCTTCGAATACGTCGATTTGTGGCAACAAGTTGAAGGCCAATGGATAGTGCTTCTTGTCACCCTTTACTGGCAAGATTTCAGCGGTTTCTGGTTCACCGTTCAAGTGTTGTTGTGCTTGGTCGAGCAACTCTTGCCAAGCTGATTGACCAGCACCAGAAGCGGCTTGGTACGTTGAGACGATGACTTGCTTCAAACCAAATTGTTCGCGAATTGGCTCAAGGGCCACGACCATTTGAATCGTTGAGCAATTTGGGTTAGCAATAATGCCGTTGTGTTCGTACAATGCTTGTTCATTCACTTCAGGTACAACCAACGGTACATTGTCGTTCATGCGCCAAAATGACGTGTTATCCACGGCAACCGCCCCACGCTTCACCGCTTCTGGCAATAAGCGAGCTGATACGGAACCACCAGCTGATGCCAGTACCAAGTCCACCCCTTCAAATGACTCCGGTTGCGCCTCTTCAATCGTGATTATTTCACCACGGAACTCACGTGTTTGACCGGCTGAGCGGGCTGATGCCAATAGCTTTAGTGACGCCACTGGAATTGATGACTGGGCCAATTGTTCAATTAAACGAGACCCCACTGCGCCGGTAGCTCCCAAGATAGCAACTGTATATAATCGTTCTTCACTCATGTATTTACTCCTCAAATTTTAATAAAACCCCAAATTTTGGGTACATTAAAAGCACAAGCCGAAATTGACCGGTTGTGCTTCCAAAAATTAAATTGTTCTCATTTTATCCCTTCAAAGCAACGTATTGCTTCAAACGGTTAACGGCTTCCGTTAGGTCTTCAGTTGAGGCTGCGTATGACAAACGTACGTAGCCTTCACCGCCGGCACCAAAGATTGAACCTGGTGCGATACCTAGCTTCACCGTTTCTGCCAAATCAATGACAAATTCCATGTCGTTCGTGTTCAACGTCGCTGGAATCTTGGCAAAGATATAGAAGGCACCACCTGGTTGTGCGGCTGTAAAACCAGCTTCCGCCAAGCCAGCCATGACCAAGTCACGACGTTGCTTATACGTATCACGCATATCAATGGCGTCCTGACGACCATTACGCAATGCCTCTTCAGCAGCTGCCATCATTGGACCAGGTGCCGTCGTTACCAAGAATTGGTGCATCTTGCCGACGTGGGCCATCAACGTCGCTGGACCAGCCACATAACCAATACGGTAGCCTGTCATAGCATGAGACTTTGACAAACCGCTAATCAAAATGGTTTGATCTGGTAGCAATGATGCCATTGAAACGTGATCACCATCGTAAACCAACTCAGCGTAAATCTCATCTGAGAAGACCAACATGTTGTGAGCCTTTAGAATTGCGGCGATTGCCTCAATTTGCTCAGCTGAGTACGTCACGCCAGTTGGGTTTGATGGGTAGTTAAACAAGATAGCCGTGGCATCTGGGTTTTCAGCCAGCGTTGCTTCCAACTTTTCTGGCGTCAACACAAAATCAGGTGCCGTGTTAATGCCCACGACATCAAGACCGATAATGTCAGCAATCGCTTCATACATTGGGAATGTTGGCGTTGGGATAATAATCTTCTCCCCCGCGTTCAACAAGCCATTCATCGTTGCAAACAATGCTTCTGAAGCACCAACCGTCACGACAACTTCGCCATTTGGGTTGTAACTTGGTGCATCAAATCGCTCCACCAAGTAATCAGAAATTGCTTCACGCAAACTCAAGTGACCGTGTGGTGCGGCGTAGTGTGAATCATCAGCATCAATAGCGGCCTTCGTAGCCGCCTTAATGTGATCAGGCACCGCAAAATCAGGCTCGCCTAGCGTCAACTTGATGATGCCATCAATGGCTGAAAACTTTTGATCAATCACACGGATTGGTGATGGCAAAATCTTGGCAAGCTCCTTGTTATAACGGTTTGCAAGGGCTGGATTTACTTCTGGCATGTCAGTCTCCTTTGGCTCTCAGGCCATTCTTTTTTCTTAAGCCTCGCTGGACTTGGGCAACAATTACAATAGGTGTTCTAGACCGACTACCAGCCCATCGATTTGATGAACCTGACGAATAGCTAGCGCAACGCCCCCCATAAATGATGTGCGTGTAAATGACGTTTGCTTCAAACGTAGCGTTTCACCTGGCGCACCAAAGATGACTTCTTCTTCGGCAACGTAGCCTGGCAAACGAACGGCGTGCACGGGCACGTTATCAATAACTTCACCACGGGTCGCATCATGTTGGCGTTGTGCCACTGGTTCAGCTTCACGGGCAGCCGCAATTTTTGCAGCCGTCGCTTTGGCCGTGCCAGATGGTGCATCCAACTTATGCGGATTGTGAATTTCGATAATTTCAGCATCCGGCATATACTTGGCTGCCTGCTCAGCAAATTGCATCAGCAAAACAGCTGACAATGAGAAGTTTGGCACAATAATCGCATGACGATTATACTTCTGTGCCAGGTGTCCCAATTGCGTCACGTCTTCAGCGGACAACCCACTGGTACCAACAACCAGATCATAACCATGAGACAACGCATAAGTCGCATTATCAAAGGCTGATTCAGGTTGCGTCACATCCACCCAAACATCGGCTGGCGTGTCGATCTCGTCCAGTTCAGTATACACGGAAATGGGACTTTCATGAAGCGTTGCTGAGAGAATTCCCACTAATTCTAAATCTGGTTGTTCAGCAATGAGCGATTGGATTTCCAGCCCCATTTTACCAAAGCCACCGGCTAATAAAACTGTTGTCATGTTTAATCGTCCTTTTCATTGAGTGTCGCTTGCACATCCGCCAATTCAGCGTCCGTTAATGGCAAAATTGGCAAACGTGTCGTGTTTTCGATTTCGCCACGTTGTGCCAATACTGCTTTGACTGGCGCTGGGGATGGGTAGCGGAAGAACGCGTTCATGCGTGGCGTTAACCAACGTTGCAAGCGTCCTGCTGTTTCGATATTACCGTCCGCAACCGCCACAAACAAGTCCGCCATTTCGCGACTATATACGTGAGCAGCCACTGAAATCGTTCCCGTTGCGCCGACCGCCTTGGCCGCCAACGTTTGGGCATCCTCCCCAGTGTAAACTGCAAAATCAGCTGGTGTGTGACCAACCAAGAATGCCAAATCATCAATCGTAGTTACTTGCTTAACCGCATTAATCATTGGATGTTGGGCCAACGTTACGACAGAGTCATTCGTTAGTCCCACCGCTGAGCGCCCCGGAATGTTATACAGCATTACCGGCACGCTTGATGCGTCAGCAATCGCCGTAAAGTGGGCAATCATCCCCGCCTGACTTGGCTTATTGTAATAAGGCGTCACCGCCAACAAGCCATCGACACCAGGAATGGCGCTCACTTCCTTAGCCAACGCCACTGAATGTGCCGTGTTATTATCACCAACATTAGCAACCACCACGCCACGCTCGCCGATATGAGCAGCGAAATGCGTATACAACGCAATTTTTTCGTCATGCGTTAGCGTTGGTGATTCACCTGTTGTGCCCCCGATGACAAATCCTTGGGTTCCCTCATGCAACAACCGATCTGCTAGTCGGTCTAATGCCACATAATCAATTTGGTCATTCGCCGTAAATGGCGTAATAATTGCGGTAATTAATTCAATATTTTCGTACATCACTCTTCCCCTATTGCGCCATGCGCCATGTTAAGTAACCCGTTATCGCATTCACACCTGGCTGAATGGCCGCTTCATTTGGTGATAACCCTGCTTCATGTAAACTATGCGATGCATCATCGACACCAAGCCAGAACATCGTCCCTGGAATTTGGTGTAACAAATAACCAAAATCTTCCCCGGTCATAGCTGGGGCAATGTCCGTGTAATCAACGTCAGGTGCGTTGGTCATATAATCAATGAATAATTGTGTTGTGGTCGGATCATTTTCAACCGGTAGATAGCCACCTTGGATTAAGGATAAATCCGCGGTCACACCATATGTCGTTTCGATGCCGGCAACGATGTCGCGCACGCGTTGTTGCATCATTTCAATGTCTGTTTGGCGGAAAGCCCTAATTGTGCCATCCAAGTGCGCCGTTTCAGCAATCACATTACCAATCGTCCCGGCATGGAACGTCCCCAACGTCACAACGCCACCGCGAACTGGATCAACATTGCGTGACACAATCGTCTGAATCGCCGATACAAACACTGCCCCTGCCACAATTGCGTCGGTCGCTTGATGTGGAAATGCGGCGTGCCCACCACGACCAGTAAACGTGACGTGAATTTCCGTTGTCCCGGCAAACAGCGTACCCATGTGACTCGCAATTTGACCAGCTGGTAAGCCAGGATGATCATGCAAGCCGTAGAATTCATCAGGGCGCCAGTCTCCCGTAAAGGCCCCTGCTTCATACACACGTCGTCCACCATAATCTGACTCTTCAGCCGGTTGGAAGAAGAAAATTAAATTATCCTTCGGTTGATGCGTGGCAAAGTATGCCAGCACACCAAGCCCGACTGTCATATGCATATCGTGTCCGCAGGCATGCATCACACCTTCATTTGTCGAAGCGAACGGCAATCCGGTCGCTTCGGTGATTGGCAAGGCGTCGATATCGGCGCGATACCCAATGGTCCGGGTCGGATTTGTGCCAGCCAGGCGCACCAACAAAGCCGTTGGCACCTCAGGTATTTCACGAATCGTCATGAAATCCGTTTTGAATGTTTCGATAACGTTTTTCAAATACGCATGCGTTTGCGTTTCGTGTAAGGCTAGTTCGGGGATTTGATGCAAATCACGTCGAATTTTGATTAAATCTAGTGTCGTCATATGCTACCCCTGTTTCATTAATCCAAATTACGTAATGCATCAACTAATGCTGTCTTCGCACTCGTTTGGGCATCGATTTCCTTGATTACGCGCGCTGGCACCCCAGCTACCACTGTGTTCGCAGGGACGTCCTTCGTGACAATCGCACCAGCCGCAACCACCGCGTTGTCACCTACTTGAACCCCTTCAATCACAACCGCATTCGCACCAATCAACACGTTATCGCCAATGCGCACCGGTTGTGCTGAAGCTGGTTCAACCACCCCAGCCAGTACGGCACCTGCACCAACGTGACTGTGCGCCCCAACAATGGCACGGCCACCAAGTACAGCACCCATATCAATCATCGTACCAGGTCCAATTTCAGCGCCGATGTTAATAATGGCTCCCATCATAATGACGGCGTTCGCGCCAATTTCGACTTGATCACGAATAACGGCACCCGGTTCAATACGGGCTGGCACACCATCGTAATTAAGCAACGGCACACCAGAGTTGCGAGCCAACAATTCCACGTGTTGATTCGTGATTTGGTCGGCATGCGCCGCCAATACCGGCGCAATTTCGTTATAGTCACCAATAACGGTCCCCGTGCGCGTTTCAATAAATGCTTGGACCGTTTCTGGCCAAACGATATCGGCCAAGTCCCCCGCTAATGTCACGCGTGCTGGCGTTTGCTTGGGTGCAGTTGCAATGAAATTAATGATTGATTGTGCGTCTAATTCTGCCATGTTATGACCTCTTTCTTCCTATAAGTAGTGGCGATCTAGTCGCACGATATCTTGGTAGCTTTCACGTTCAACAACCACCCTCGCTTCACCGTTTTCAACAAAGACAACAGCGGGACGTGGGTTGCGGTTATAGTTGGATGCCATCGAGTAACCATATGCCCCGGTTGCCAGAACGGCGAGGACATCCCCAGCCTTCGTCTTTGGCAACGCCTGCTCCCAAACCAGCACATCCCCTGATTCACAGTACTTACCAGCAACACGAACGACTTCTTCAGTTGGTGCATCTGGTTGGTTAACCAACACCGCTTCGTACTTGGCTTGGTACAAAGCAGGACGAATATTGTCACCCATCCCACCATCAACAGCTAGGTATGAACGAATGCCTGGCACATCTTTACGTGAGCCAATCGTGTACAAACTCATACCTGCTGGACCAACAATTGAACGACCTGGTTCAATCCAGACGGCTGGCATTGGCATCCCATATTCAGTCGTCTTTTCAGCAATCGTATCGATAATTGCTGCTACGAAATCAGATGCTGGAATCGGTTCGTCATCTTCGGTATATCGAATGCCGAAACCACCACCGGTGTTAATCACCTTCGGATTGAAGCCCCATTCATGAACCAAATCAACCAGCTTTGTGGCTGCCATTTGGAAACCAGTCACATCGAAGATTTGTGACCCGATGTGTGCGTGAACACCCAACACATTGAAGTGCGGATCAGCTAATGCTTCTTGCAATGCCGCTTGGGCTTGGCCACTATTCACATCAAAGCCAAACTTACTATCCGTTTGACCTGTCGAAATGTAATCGTGCGTGTGCGCCTCAACACCTGGCGTAATACGTAATAAAATGTTTTGCACACGGTCACGTTCAGCCAACAAATCATGAAGCAAATGCAGTTCGAAAAAGTTGTCGACAATAATCGTGCCTAGATTGTTCTCAATCGCCATCACAAGTTCTTCTTCAGACTTGTTATTACCATTGAAAGAGACATCGCTCATTGGGAAGTTCGCTTCAAGGGCCGTGTAAATCTCACCACCCGACACAACATCAATATGCATCCCTTCTTGGGCAGCCACCTCATACATTGCAACTGTTGCGAAAGCCTTTGAAGCGTATGAGACGGCGTAATCGACCTGGCGTTCTGTAAAAACGCGCTTGAAGTCACGCATCTGTTGGCGCATTGCTGACACATCGTAGGCATACAAAGGTGTGCCAAATCGTTCTGCTAATTCGTTTGCTTCTACACCGCCAACCGTCAAATGGCCGGCAGCATTCGTTTCATATGGTGTTGTCATCTTATTTCCCCTACTAATCTGTAATTTGACGATAAATGCGTTCTTGTAAGCCAGTTGAAATTTCCCAAGGTGCCAATCCCACATAATCAGCGACATCTTCAAGGCGGTTTTCAACATCACCTTGGCGACCGATAATCGTAACGGTCGTCCCAATTGGTAATTCACCAGGCAATGAAATCATCATCTGATCCATGGCTAGCTTCCCAACAATTGGACGATTCTCGCTATTCACAATCACTTCAAATCCTTGCATCTTACGTGGTAGACCGTCACCGTAACCAACCGGCACTGTGCCAATCCACTCGCCTTCTTCGGTGTAGTACGTGTGACCGTAGCTCACACCTTCGCCCTTGTGGCAACGCTTGACGAAGACCAACTCCGTTTCAAGTGTCATCACCGGCTCCAAATAATCATCATCACGAAGTTCACCAAGCGATGGTTCAACGCCGTACACCACCGTACCAGCCCGAATGACATCCGTTGGCATTTCGTCAGCGTGATACATGGCGGCTCCTGAGTTAGCGAGATGAACCAAAGGAGGCATTGGCAGGCCATCCGTCAACTCGTGCCAGCAGTGCAATTGTTGATGGAAGTAATCTTCCTCTGTCGAATCTGCTTCAGAGAAATGCGTCATGATGCTTTGATAATCAAAAATGTCATCATGGGCCTTCAAATAGGTAATTGCCGTTTCCAACGTCGCCCGTTCACGGAAGCCGATGCGCCCCATACCGGTATCTACCGCCAAGTTCACTTGCAAACGTGGCCCATCAGGACTTAAGTATTCGGCTGCCGTTTCTAACCAAGCAAGCGAACCGACCGTTGCCATCACTTGGTTATCGGCCAACAACTTCGCATATTGTGGCAACGTAATCCCCAACACCAAGATTGGTGCGGTGATACCTGCTTGGCGTAATGCCAATCCTTCATCCAAAACTGCGACAGCCAATCCATCAACGCCACCCGCTAAGGCCGCTTGACTCATGGGTACCAACCCAAAACCATAAGCATTGGCCTTCACTGCCAAAAAAACGAAACTTGCGTGGGCACTTTCACGAACCTGTTGAACATTGTGCGTGACTGCTGCTTGCGAAATATTAAGACGTGTCGGACGTGTGACTGCTACTACCATGATGCTTTCCTCTTTTTCTTTAGTGTCCGTCGGGCAAACAAAAACGATCAACCGACGGCACTATCGCACTGTCAGTTGATCGCTCGAAAAAGCATTCAAATAGACTGTTACGATAGCTCTCCGCTGATTTCCAGCGACAGTCCAACAGCTCTTAACTGTTGTCCCAACAAATTAGTTGCGCTAATTCATTTCGGCGACCGCCCCTTTCACTTAACGTCCTTGCCGGTGCCGGCTCGGTTAAGTTACTCTTGTTGGTCGCAACCTCTATCAATAATTAAGATACGATTAGAATACTCCTTAGCATTATGAGTGTCAAGGGTTGACTTTTGAGAACTTTTCTTTTTAAATTATCGTCAATTAGCCATTATTCGAAGGAGTTAATCATGAAAGTTGTAAAATTTGGCGGGTCCTCCCTTGCGAACGGACCTCAACTCGAAAAAGTTTTAAATGTTATGTTGGCCGATACAGAGCGTAAAATTCTCGTTGTATCAGCGCCAGGCAAGCGTTTCAAAGAAGATATTAAAGTCACTGATTTATTAAAGACCTACGCGCAACTGACAATTGTTGGCGAAGACACGACCGATATTCAAACGCAGATTTTACAACGTTACCGTGACATCGTTACTTATTTTGAATTAGAAGAAAATGAGATTCTATCATCCTTATCTGATCAACTTGCGCAATTGAGTCGCATTCACTACCCGTCATTTGATTACTTATATGCAGCTTTCATGGGGCATGGCGAATATTTGAATGCACAATTGGTCGCATATGTTCTCCGCGAGCTCGGTCATCCGGCGCAATTTGTGTCACCGCATGACCTTGGCTTAACCGTCTCAGGCTCACCTATGGCGGCACGTGTGAACGAAGATAGCTATGACCGCATCGCTGCGTTCACACTCCCTAGTGAAGGCTTGATTGTTGTCCCTGGTTTCCTTGCCTATACCACTGATGGTTTAATGGCGACATTCAGTCGCGGTGGTTCTGATATTACCGGTGCCATTTTGGCCCGTGGATTCCACGCAGATATGTACGAAAACTTCACTGATGTTTCAGCTATCTATGCCGTCGATCCACACATCATCAAAACACCCGCTGCGATTGAAACCATGACCTACCGCGAGATGCGAGAACTCGCCTACGCCGGTTTCGCCGTTTTTCACGATGAAGCGATTATTCCAGTTATCGAGGCGGATATACCAATTAACGTGAAGAACACGAACGAGCCAGATGCACCTGGCACGATGATTGTGCCGGTAGATCAAGTTTCTAATCCAGCGAAGGTCACTGGCATTGCCAGCGACGACCGTTTCGCTGCTTTGTACCTTCACCGCTACTTGCTTAACAAGGAAGTTGGTTTCACGCTTCGAATTCTGCAAATCTTGGCACGCCACGGTGTAAGTTATGAGCACATGCCATCAGGTATCGATGACATGACGATTATCTTTGATAAGACCCAGCTCACCCAACCAATTCAGGATGTCATTTGCGCTGAAATTCAAGCCGAAATCGCACCGGACCATCTAGAATGGATTGATGATTTTGCGATTATCATGGTGGTTGGCGAAGGTATGCAAAACCGTGTTGGCGCTTTCTCGGAAATCGCAACACCCTTGTCTGAAGCCGGCATTACGTTGCCGATGATCAACCAGGGTGCCTCACAAATTTCATTGATGCTTGGTGTGAAAGCCAGCCAAGTCAACTACGCCGTCCGCGTTATCTACGACGCCGTCTTCTAAATAACAACAAAAAGCCGAGAACCTGTTTAAAACAGATTCTCGGCTTTCATTTGTGATTAAAATTGATTCTTCGCGTAATTACGCAACGTTGCTTCTAGACCGGCGTTGCGGGCAGCTGGGCGAACATCCAACGCTTGGTGGATTTCACCACCTTGGCCAGCATAGTTAGCTGACTCAGTGTTGGCAATCATCTGCAACTCATCAAGTGAGTAAACAGTATGATCTTGCACGAAACGTACTGACCCATCTGCAACAATCACTTGATGCGCTTCAAGTGGTTGCCACAATGACACAATCTGATCAGCTGAATCGAAAATCAATTCAACGTGATAATCAGGTGTGACCACCTTCACATTTGATTGGTCCGCTACGCCACGATTGTGCAGACTAACACCAGGGTGCAGCACCTCGTGACCCATCTCTTCAAGGACCTTTGCCTCATACATCGCACGCGTCCAGCCTTGGGCACGCACAAAATCAGACACTGGCTTACCAAGATAGTAACGCAGTTGGTTGTCAAACGTCGCCGTCAACAATCGACTGGTTGCATAACGTGAGCGAATACCGTTCCAAGCACGGTACTTTAATCGCATCAAGTAGGCAACACGATTAACAAACTGCCAATACGCTTGTAGTTCATCTTCATCGTTAATTTGTAGGTAGTATAAGCTAGGCGTTGCTTCACGATCATCCCAAAGACCCAAATGTGTCATTTGCACAAAGTTGGTTTCATCTAGATATAACCCCAAAACATTGTACAACATCCCCAAACGGTCAGTTGCTGGCGCGCTACCACGGTGGAAACCGGCTACTAACATTTCTGTAAAGAGCGCTGATCCCACTCTGTGTGCTTCAAACCACTTGGCTTCCAATACGTCCATCATCGTCGCATCGTTTAGCTCAGGTTCCTTCGCAACGGCCTCAACATATGCTGCCAAGGACTTAGGTAACCAACCATCAGCCATCAATGTCTCAACTTGCCCTATCAAAGCTGCTGACATTGCTGCCTTATGTTCGGTTACTCCGGTCGGATTCGCTATTAAATCGCGTGTTCGCTTAAACAAAATTGTCATGGCGCACCTCCTCAAGGTACTAGCTTACCATAATTAAGCTAATGGTGCAGTCGACTCGCGTACAACTAAGTTTGCATCGAACGCTGAAACTTGGCGTGGTGCGTCCGGTTCTGCAATCCGCTTGAGCACTGAATCCAAGGCGGCCTTGGCGATATCCCAGACCGGTTGCTCAATCGTCGTCAACGCTGGACGGAAGAACTCCGCATAATCAGTGTCGTCATAACCGATGACTGACATTTGTTCTGGCACCTTAATTCCGATTGCATTCAATCCCGAAATCACACCAATTGCTAGCTCATCATTCAACGCAAAAGCAGCTGTCGCATGCGTGACTGAGACTGCCATCGCGGCCGCACGACCAGCGTGCTTCGTCAAATTACGTGTGGCCACTTCGCTAACCTTCACACCAGCTTCGGCCATCGTTTCCTTGAAACTAGCGGTACGGTATTGCAAGTTATCCGTATAAACCTGATTACCCAACAACACCACGTGCTTGTGGCCCAATGCAATCAAGTGTTCTGCAGCCTTGCGACCACCTTGCGTATCTGATGCATAAACGGCATCCGCATCTTCCAATTCATCGTGGTTTTCAAGCACGACCATGGCAATGCCACGGCGACGCAAGCTACGCGCAACGGCAGGTGGATTAGACAATTGACTCGCTACAACCAAGCCTTGTGCTCCCGCAGCTACCAATGTTTCAACTGTTTGATCAGCCGTGCTGGTTTCCGCTGTCATGATTTGCAATGACACATTTTCTGGCAACACCTCTTGCATACGTTGCACAATGTCACCAAAATATGGATTGCGCAAACTTGGTACAATGACGCCAATCATCGTCGTTGTCCCACGTTTCAAGCTACGGGCACTGGCGTTTGGCACGTAACCAACCTCGTCACGTGCAGCCAACACCTTTTGTTTCGTGGCGTCTGAGAATCGTTCTCCCTTGCCATTCAGTACTTGTGACACAGTTGCAATTGAAACCCCCGCCAAATTAGCAACGTCACGGATTGAAGCCTTCCCCATTATTCCGTCTCCTTCTTAAAACACTGTTAACCCAGTTCCTGCAATATCAACCACTTTAAATTCACCTGGCAAATCCAAATAAGCCAGCACATCTAACAAATCTTGGGTTTGGTTTGGTGCAACCAACGTCACCACCGCTGGTCCATCACCCGCAACCACTGATCCGTATACATCAAGTGCATGTGATGCTTGGCGAATCGCGCCCAACTCTGGCACGTCATTAATCACTGCCCGTTGGATATTATCGGTTTCCAACAATTGCCCAGCCAATACCAATTGTTGTGACTGCCAGGCTGCCAACAACATATTACCGGCAGCTGCCGTTCCGGTTGCATCTGCTAGCGTGATTTCGGTTGGCTTGTCAGCCTTGTCTGTGCGTTGGTAATCAGGTAAATAGATTACCGCTTGATATTCAGGCGCGACCACCCCACTAGCGAAAACGTTACCGTCGTTTAAGTAGCTAGCTGTCACACCACCAAGCAACGCCGCCGTGACATTCGCTGGTTGTCCTTCCGTACGAGCGGCCAACGTCAGCTTTGTGTAGTCATCTAGACCGAGTTCGCCCAGTTGGTTCGCCAACTCAATCGCTGCCAAAAGTGCCGCCGTCGATGAACCCAAGCCTTGGCGCAACGGAATATCTGACGTCACGCGTAGTACATGTGGCGTAATATCTGGATACAACTTCTTGGCAACCGCCACAATGTAATTCGTCTCATCATAAGGAATCGTATCCCCTAGATTGTGTTCAACCACCCAAACATTGCTTGCTTCAATGATTTCGACCGTTAATGAAAGGTCTAGCGCCATGCCTAGCGACGCGACCCCAGGTCCAAAATTGCCTAATGTTGCAGGTACCTTAATTGTTATCATGATTAATCTCTTTCCGGGTTAAATACCATGTAAACATTTTACCAACTTTTGAAAGGTTTTACAGCCCCTTATTGCGACTTATGTTCACAAATTGACCAACAATTCGCAAATTAGTTGCCTCTATCAACTAATATTGTTCGTATATTCCGAACGATAAAACGTTTTAACATTTTTCTTTCGTTGTTAAACATTTTACTTTGGTCAATTTAATAACTTTTTGTATCCCTTTCGGCCAAGTTGTTCTACAATAGAACTCGTAACAAAAATGCAGGGTAGATTTTGATGCGTTAAGTGCTGTGGAAACGGAATGTGGGCCACAGACGAAGGACTGGTACGTTCGCGATATCATTATCACATTCACTGTAATAGGTGAAACCCTCCAAATAAAATTAGGAGGTGTTTTCGATATGAAGACATTAAGTTACGCATTGCCACGTTTGCGCACGACGCAGTTGGCATTACTAGGAATTTTGATGGCGTTGGAAATCGTCATCGGCCGTTTTACGTTTGGACCAGCTTCCGTTAAGGTTGGTTTCACGTTCATCGTTGTTGGGTTGATTGCCAAGTGGTACGGCCCTTACTGGGGAATGATTGTTGCATTCTTCAACGATTTTATTTCAACGATGATTAGTGGTTACAGCTATTTCTGGGGATTCGCCCTGTCAGCTCTAGTTGGGGCTGCCATCTACGGCTTCTCATTCTATAACCGCGAGCACATCAGCTGGGCCCGCGTTATCATCACGGTTATTCTAGTTTTGGTTATTGTAAATGCTATTATGAATACGCTATGGATTGTAATTATGGGTGGTATGACTGATCCACACGCAATCACATCACTCCTTTGGGTACGTGGTGTGAAGCAAATCATCTTCCTACCAATTCAAGCGATTATCCTTTATTTCTTCTTGAACCACCCAGTTCTTGAGCAAATGAAGTCACGCCTAATGATGAAGTAATTAAATAAAGAGGATTCGACACCAGTCGGATCCTCTTTTTGTGTGACTTAGAAACTTTGATGAACAGCTAGTCCTTGTTCGACACAAGCTGCCTCAAATGAATTGGCGAACTTATTGCGCTCATCAGGTGTACTGAACTTTAGCTTGAACGCATTTTCGATTGTGTCACAACCAATATGATAGACACAACTGTCATAAACGCGTCCAACGAATACTTGTCGCTTACCGTAGCCAGATTGCTTAACGGCTGAATAAACGAACAATGCGGTTTGCTGCGGGATTTCGCGAGCGCTATCTAATAGTGCCCACAGCTTTTGTTCCCCGTGTAGCTTGTTTTTTTGGTGAAACTCCTGTCCGTGCATGTCTGCCTCCAAAACTTCAAACCTGGCGGCGATACCACCAGTGCACTATCAACAAACTAAGCATATCCTGAATTTTATTTTTCGGCAAATCACCTTTATGTTTTTTAAAGGACTTAACTTTTATATCCACGACATCATGTTATAATTAATGCACTAAACAAATTAATCGTAAAAAGGAATTTCATTATGAGCGAATCCGTATCAAAGACGCAGTATCTGCAAACGATTTTAGAGCTAAGCGGTGGTGATGACGACAGCAAGATTTCAAACAATCAAATCGCTGATCACTTGAACGTCACGCCTTCTTCAGTTTCAAACATGTTAGCGAAGTTGCAAGAAGCCGGCGAAGTTGATGTGGTGCCTTATTACGGCGTTACGCTGACGGAACCTGGTCGTCAAACTGCCCTTCGTTTGATTCGTTCACACCGTTTGATTGAAACATTCGGGGCAACTAAGCTTGGCCTTTCAATTTCTGAAGCGCACTTTAACGCTGACAACTTGGATCACGATGCCGACGATGAATTTGTTAACGCCCTTGAGAAGTTCTTGGATTATCCAAAATATTCACCTCATGGTTTGCTCATTCCGGACGCAAATTACAATTACGAACCAGATAAGTTGCGCACGTTACGTGAAGCAAATGATGGCGAAACCGTCACGCTTAATAGCTTTACGGAAGACTTAGAGTTGCTCCAATATGTAGAGACAGTTGGTGTAACCCTTGGTAGCACGTGGACAATCAAGGAACGTTTGCCATTCGATGGACCGCTTGTTTTGACGGACGGACGAAACGAAATCCAGATTACCCAACACGCTGCTGATTTTATCTACATTAACAACTAACAACAAAAGCCATTGGCCCCACGGATGCGGGCCAATGGCTTTTTGCATATCTTTACTTAATCCAACGGTTATCCGTCGTGAACGCCTTCTGGATGTGCTTTGGCGTGTCAGCCCAGCTCTTCACATCTTGCAGCTCACCACGCATCATAATACGCCCACGTTTCGCCGTGTAATCACACGTAATCAGCGTGACCAACTTCTTACCTTCAACTGGGTATACCCAATCGACATCGGTTGGCTGAATCACCTTGAAATCGACTGCTTTATAACGATAAACGGTGTTCATATCAGTCAGATATATGTCCTGGCCCACTTTCCCCTTGTAGTAAAGTGGTGAGAACAACAAATCACGACCTGAGTCACCCGGAATAAAGTGGGATGCCAACGCGTAATTGCCTTCTCCCATCACTTCATCAGGAAACATCGTCCCGGCACCTAGTGACAAGTTCAAATCAGTTGTGCCGTTTGAAATTGGCACTGAAATGCCCACCTCAGGCACGGCGACAAACCCGATGAAGTTAATCTTATCTGAATTCAAGCGTGCTTGTAGGACCTGCTGTGCGGTCAAAGCGCCCACCTTCTGCCAATTGTAGTTTGCTTGCTTCTTCTCCTTCTCGCCTGCCTTGATCGACTGCTTTGTCACTTGCGGTTCGAATGACTTCAAACTGTAGTTGGCAATCTCATTATGAAAAATCAAACCTAGCGAAATTAGCAAAATCAAAAGTACGACTAGCCATTTGAACCAAGCAAATTTTTTCTTCTTTTTCTTTTCACCCATATCAACGTCACCCCTGTTAATTTACTGATATCGTACCACCAAATTAATAAAAAAATAGGCCTCCGATATGAATATATCGAGGTCCGTTTTACAAACAGCCGTGGTGGTTAAGCACGCCCATTTGCGGCGTTATCATTTTAGAGGTCTTAGACAATAATAACGCTTATAACATATGAGAAACGTTAAGTATGAACTACTTAACATGTATTATTCTACCAAAACAACTTCCACAAAGTAAGCGTTATCATGTTTCAAAATGAAATAAAAAGCCACCCAATATTGGGTAGCTTATCATGTCATTATTCAGCCTCTGAAGCGCCAAAATTGTTGATAAAGTACAACAACGTTTGCAATTCGTTCGTCAAATCAACGTTTTGCACGCGGACATCACTTGGCACATCCAAACGCAATGGCGTGAAGTTCAAGATTCCGTGTACACCAGCCTTGGCCAAACGGTTAGCCAATTCTTGGGCAACTGGTGCTGGCACCGTCAAAATCGCTACGTCGATACGTTGATCAGAAATTTGCTTCTCCAAATCATCCATGCCGTATACAGGAACACCAGCTTGGATCGTGTTCACGATGTCTTCGTTGATATCAAAAGCTGCAGAGATGCGGGCGTTTGAGCTTTGGTGGAAGTTAAAGTTCAACAAAGCTTGTCCCAAGTTACCAACCCCGACAAGGGCAACTGATGCCAATGTATCTTGGTTCAAGATTTCACCGAAGAACGTCATCAATGCCTTAACGTCGTAACCGTAACCACGCTTTCCCAATGCACCAAAGTATGAGAAATCACGACGAATCGTCGCAGCGTCAAACTTTACGGCATCAGACAATTCGTTTGATGAAACGCGAGTCGTACCCGCATCCAACAAAAGCTTCAAGTAACGGTAATAAATTGGCAAACGCTTAGCGGTCGCGCGGGGGATGTCATGTTCTGCCATGTCAACCTACCTCATTTTCTAAAAAGTTTTATTTTCATGCTATTTCACAAACAAAAAACGTTTGTGAACTCTCTATCCTTATTTATAGTAACACATCCCCCGCTTTATGTGAACTAAATAACAATTTATTTTCACAAACTAAGTGCAAAAAGAAAGACCGCTATTTCCGGAATAACGGTCTAAATGCCTAGTTTTCGCCGTTTTTACGCTTTGGCTTGCCCTTGTTTTTGCTGTGCTTACGCTTAGCTTTTTTCTCTTTTGCGAAGCGATCTGTACGAGCAACGACTTCTTCAGTCTTCTTCTTGTGCACCTTACGAACCTTGGCAACTGGACGTGGCTTGTCAGCTACTTCTTTGCTTGCCCCTGGTTCTACTGTGTGACCAGCTGAACCTGAGAATGAAGTTGGCTTCGTTGCTTGGCTGGCACCGTTGACCAATTGAATATCAACGGCCACCAATCGGCGCAAATCACGCAAGTCGTGATCATTTCCAAATGAAATCACCAATCCATGCTTCCCCATACGCCCGGTACGACCGGCACGGTGCGTATACGTTTCACCATTACGTGGCAAATCAAAGTTAATAACCGCTGGCAAGTCAGGAATATCCAAACCACGCGCGGCCACATCCGTCGTCAACAAGAACTTCGCCGTTCCCTTACGGAAGTTTTCCAATGACTTGGCACGGGTTGAACTTGAGTCACCACGGACCAATGTTGCCATCGCCACGTGTTCGTGCGCCAAGAAACTAGCCGTCACCTTCAATTGCTTGGTTGTGTTAAAGAACACAATGGCCTGGAAGTTCTTGCGGGCTGCCAATTGACGCAAACGCTTGTTACGTTGCTCGCGGGCTGTTGGCCAGAATTCGTGGGCAATCGCCGTTGGAATTGGCACATTACGTTGATCAATACGCGTAAAGTCACGATCGAACAAACCAGCTGCAATTGTCGTGTCAACTTCAGTTGCGCCAAACAAGGCAACTTGTACGTCAGGGTCGTCAATCGCGTCCCAAACACCGTCAATTTGCTTAGCAGTGTCTTCCGTCAACAATTCGTCCGCTTCGTCCAATAGCAACGTGCGCAAACGCTTCAACTTCAACTTACCGTTGTCGACCAATTCAGCGACACGACCTGGCGTTCCCACAATCACTTCTGGGTGCTTCTTCAAGGCGTCTAGTTGGCGCTTCACGTTCGCACCACCTGTCAAAGCCAAAACCTTCAAGTCCACCAAAGTTGCCCATTCACGTACAACACGTGTCGTTTGCATGGCCAATTCTTGTGATGGTGCCAAGATTAGCAATTGCTCACCATCCCCCGGTACCAACGTTGGCAACAATGGCCACGTAAAGGCCAATGTCTTTCCAGTTCCAGTTGGTGCCAAGGCGTCGATTGATTCACCGGCAGCCAACGGTTCAGCTACGGCTTCTTGAATTGGCGTTAGCGTGGTAAACCCAACGCTCGCCAATCGCTCTTCAAAACGAGTATCCATTTTATATCCTCATTCAATTTCTTTCATTGTCTTTCTAATTGTAACAGAAAAGCGCCCCACAAAACGTGCGACGCTTATCATTCGTTCATTTTACTTGTCGGCTGGGAAAACAATGCCGGCATCGTGACGCAAATTCGTCATCACGATGTTGACGCGTTGGCTCAACGTCAACAATTGACGATATTCTTCATCGTTAGCAACTGGATCATTGATAATCTTGGCAAAGACGTTCATTTCAGCAACCATTGGGTTACCAGGAACATCCGTTGTCAAATCAGTGTCATTGCCACGACCGTCCTTGTAAGTCACCTCATGCAACTCAGCAATACTATCAATGACGATTGTATCGCGCATGCCCAAAATTTCTGATTGTAGGTAGCTGTTGGCACCCTTTCCAAATTGGACAGTCATATCAAAGTCAGCATAACGCAAAATGGCAATACCACGACCATCGGCCCCATTACGCAATGGTGTTGCATAATAGTGGCTTTCCTTTGGCATGCCAAACAACGCGATTGCTGCATAAAGCGGATAAACACCCAAGTCAGTCAACGCACCGGCACTAAACTCGCGCGTCAACACATTAGGCTCCTTTCCTGCTAGATAGTCATCAAATCGTGATGAGTACTTTTCATAGACCAACGTCGCACCAGAAATGTGGTCCATTTCTGAGACCTTCTTGGCAATCGCCTTAAAAGTTGGTTGGTGAATGTGGCGTGCTGCCTCAAACAAGCGCACATTCGGATGTTCACGAAGCAATGAGTATACCGCTTCATATTCCTTCGTGTTTGAGAAGGCTGACTTTTCAACAATCACGTGTAACTCATGCTCAATTGCTTGTACAACTTGGTCATAGTGCAAGCTGTTTGGTGAAGCAATGTAAACAACTTCGATGCCACTGTTGTAAAAATCTGCCAAGTCAGTAAACACAGGGACATCCCCGAAATCAGCGGCAAAAGTTGCCCCTGTTTCAGCACGGCGTGAGTATACGGCTGCTAGTTCATATTCATTAGATTCATGTGCGGCCTCAACCAGCATCTTGGTAATCCAATTAGTACCGATTACACCTAACTTTAGTGTCATTTCCATATCCCTCGTTTCCTTAAAGCGCTTTCAATAATACATTCATTATACATTGCGCTACCAAAAAAGCCCACCAAACAGTTAGACTGTCGGTGAGCTTCTTCGGGTTATCGATTTGCTTTTTTATATATTAATCCTTAACGAACACAGTGATTGACTCAATGTGCGTCGTTTGTGGGAATTGGTCGATTGGTTGAACAGGTCCTTCAATGTGGTAACCGTTCTCCAAAATTTGAACCGTGTCACGTGCCAAAGTTGCAGGGTTGCAGCTAATGTACACGAACTTTTCTGGTTCCATGCCAGTTGCGGCGTCGATCAATTCTGGCGTCAATCCCTTACGAGGAGGATCAACGAAGATAACGTCTGGGCGCATACCAGCATCGTGCCATTCAACCATCTTCTCTTCGGCCTTACCCAATTCGAACTTGGCATTCGTCACACCGTTGATGTCGGCGTTACGCTTGGCGTCGTCAACGGCACCAGGTACGATTTCGACACCCAAAACTGACTTAACACGGTCAGCAATCGTCAATGAAATCGTTCCGATACCTGAGTAAGCGTCGATAACTTCTTCATCACCGTTCAAGCCAGCCTTGTCAGCAGCCAATTGATACAACGTTTCCGTCGTTTGTGGGTTAACTTGGTAGAATGAGTTTGGTCCGATGGCAAACTTCTTACCGAACAACGTGTCAGTGATGACATTCTTTCCCCAAAGGGTGTTGTTCTTCTCGCCCAAGATAACGTTTGTCTTTTCTTGGTTAACGTTTTGGATGATTGACTTCACTTCAGGCAAAGCTTCGCGAATTTCTTCAACAATCATCTCTGCGCCTGGCAACTTCTTTGAACGCGTTACCAAAACAACCATCATTTCGTGGCTGTAGTAACCGCGACGCACCATGATGTTACGGATAACACCAGTGTGCTCAAATTCGTTGTAGGCTGGAATGTGGTACTTACGCAAAATATCACGGATAACCACGATAGCCTTGTCAATTTCAGGATCCTGAATGTAGAAATCCTCAATTGGCATCAAGTTGTGTGAACCACGACGGAAGAATCCAGTCGTCAATTCACCACGCAATTCACGCGTAGGAATTTGCGCCTTGTTACGGTACCCAGTTGGGTTCTCCATACCAAGTGTCTCAGAAACTTCAACATCAACGTGTTGCTTCTTGAACA
The DNA here is from genome assembly GCF_004766315.1 of Weissella confusa. Classification (GTDB taxonomy): domain Bacteria; phylum Bacillota; class Bacilli; order Lactobacillales; family Lactobacillaceae; genus Weissella; species Weissella confusa_A. The sequence goes on from NZ_PVSN01000051.1 coordinate 44,619, forward strand.
ATTCTTGGATTTGGTTTTGCTTGAAACGCAATTGTGCATCGTACTTCAAGTGAGCCAAAGGGGCAATTCCTGTCGTCAACGTTGCTACGTCAACATCCTTGTTGCGGTCCTCTGATTCCTTCAACGTCTTCACAACACGTCCGAATGCGTACGTTCCAGCAACCTTCGTAATGCCGACACGGATTTCTTCACCCGGAACAGCATTTGGGACGAAAATTGGGAAATCATCAACCTTAACGACTCCGTTACCTTCGTACGTTAAATCGATGACCGTTGCGTCAAATTCTTGGTTCTTCACCACTGGCGCTTTCTTTTTCATCTTAATCTCCTTTTGTTGGCCTTTTCGACGACCATGTTACTTGTCCATTGTAACACATGTAAATTGTAAGTTTCATGAGATGCCCGTGAGAAATAGCTTGTCTATTCAGATAAATCTGAAAAATAACTTGGGAGCTCCTTTGAGTTAACAATCATAAATGAATTATCTTCTTTATCTAATTCAAGCTTCACAGTGAACACTTTTTTCTCATCCACCTTTTCTTCATCTGACGCACTTGCCTGAGTACCAGTGAAGGTTACTTTAAACGTTTTTGGTAACTTTTTGTATTCACTTGGTAACTTGGGATATGATTGTGCCCCCGCATGATACGGCGTACCTTCTTCTGAAGTTATTTTGTCTGAAATCGTTAGCAATACTTGTTGGAATGATTCATCGATTGCTTTTTGCTTCTTCGTTAACTTTTTAGCCTCGCTACTTACAGCAGACGAAGAACTAGACGACTCGTCAATTGGATCATCTTTTTCGATGTTCGTAGCCCGACTAAATTCTTCGTTATAGGCTTTATCGTCGATATATTCTTTCAAAATATCGCCACCGTCCTCAAGGTAGCTTGATTGATTTTGGTATTGCCCATCAGAATAACGTTCACCGTACAGCCATGGATGATTTGATATATTTTTCATAAATGCATACATGTCTGTTAAAGAAGTGGCAGGATTTAGCGCAATGTCATTTTCCATGTTATAGATAGTTTGACGATACATCGGATCAATTAGATACCAAAAGCTAATTCCTGTGTCCAAAAACACTTGAGGTCTTAATAAGTATTCATTGTCACGTTCGGAAAAACTATCTATATCAGAAACTTTTTTAAATAAATTACCATAATGGAACATGGTGTGTTTCGCAAAATATTCCGCGTTTACCTTGTTTGTGTGATGTGACGTTTTATAGAAGCTCGCAGCATCTTCGCTTTCGTTTATTCTCAAAAGACTGGCACTTTTTAGAGTGACGTAGTTATTTCTGTACAGCGCTCGACTCTTATCATGATAATACTGAACAGTTGTTAACCCAACCAAGGCTACCAGTATCCCAATCACAACTTTTACTCTCTTGCCCATTTGACCGTCCTCAATCATATTTATATACTTAAGTATAGCTTAAAATCTATTACTATAAATAACAGTTTGGAGAGTCATCGTGAAAAAAATAATAACCTCAATAGTTGGCATTCTAATAGTTGTTGGCGTTGTGATTATAGGTTGGCAACTATTCAATAAACCTTCTGCACCTGCTAACACATCCAAAAAGATCGTCAAAAAGGTGCAAAAGCCAAAGGCTTCACAAAGCAGCTCTTCCGATACGGACGGAATTAAAATCAAAGTTAAGAATGCAAATAAGCCAAAAACAGTTTCGCTAACTGATTCTGACAAATCAGATATTTCTAACACTTTTCTTCAGTGGGCTGGTCAACGTGCTGAAATGGGAAATATGGCTGTTAGTTCATGGTTTTTCGATCACGGAGCCGCCGGGCACGGTGATTGGTACGCGTTGAGCGATGACGGCAATATTCAAGTACAAAACATGGACCATCCTGGTTCTACCTCGTTTTCAATTCATGCAATTGGAGGTGTTGTCTTTTATACATCTTTGGACGGCACAACCGGCGTACAAGATCTTTCAAATTATTCATTTGCTGACAATTACTCAAAGGTAGTCGACCGTGACAAGCCCGTCGTGAAATATCTACTGGCCGACAATGGCAAAGTATACGAATTAAAACTTTCGCAACAAGATGGCTCACTCGCTCCATCAACTAATTCCGGCTTCTATGAATTCACAGATGATGGCATTCCGGACGCAACCGCAATGGACAAATTCTCCGTTTCACAAGATGAAGCTGCTCAAAGCGAGTTAACAAAACTATTAACCCCATATAGGCAGTAGCCCAAAAAGCAGCAAAGTCATCGACCTTGCTGCTTTTTGTTTTGACTTAATTATTATCGTTTAGCAACCATTCGTAAATCGGCACCACCGGTACACCATCAATTTGTTTCACGCCTAAGTCCTCTCCCGTGATCAACAACTTAGGGTAACCGTCAGGAATTGCAACAAGATTGGCAACCTCGCGCTCACTATTCTCCGGAATTTGTTGCGTGACTTGAATGTACTGGCGTTGACCACGTTTTTCAGCAACAAAATCAATTTCTTTACCGTCAATTTCACCATATTTCACATCAAAACCGCGTCGCATTAGTTCCAAGCAAACGATATTTTCAAGTTGCGAACCAATATTAGTACCTGCATCCCCCACTTGTGAATGCCACAGCCCATTATCGATGACATAAAATTTATCATTCGAACGCAAACGCTGACTACCGCGGAGATTTAGTCTTGGCACGCTGATAAACAAATACGCCTGCTCCAGCAAGCCAACATAATTCCTGAATCGTGTCGTGTTGATGTTAAACCCAGCGTCCTTCAATCGATTGACCAACTTAGAAACACTAACTTCGCTACTGATTGAATCTAACATCACCAGCGTTAACATCTTCAATAGCTGTTGATTACCTTCACCTGAACGCTGCGAAACATCGCGCAACATAATTGAATCGTATAAATTTGATAGATATTCGAAATGTTGATTTTCAGACAAGTTTGCATCTAAAATACTTGGCATACCACCAAACTCACGATATTCAAGATAAGCATCGCGCACACTGGTTACTGAGCTAGTATCAATTTCCTTAAGTTCAACAAATTCAGCAAATGAAAATGGATAAACGTTAATTTGAACGTAGCGCCCTGACAATAGTGTTGCCAATTCACCTGACAGGATTGAGGCGTTAGACCCTGTGATATAAATATCCGATGGCAAATCAATGCGAAGTGAATTCACAATCATTTGCCATTGCGAGACCAGTTGAACTTCATCAAAAAAGAAATACAGCTTCTTACCCTGGTTACGTTGCATCAAATCGTCATACAACCGTTCCGGGTTATTTAGATACTTAGCATTACTGAATGACTCAAAATTTAGATAGACAATTTGATCGTCAGTAATACCACGCTCCCGCAACGCATCTTGAACCTGCATTAATAGCACGGACTTTCCAGAACGCCGAACTCCCGTGATGACTTTGACAAATTCATTGTCGATGGCATCAATTAAAAAATTCAAGTACCTCTCACGCTTAATCATCTCAATCCCCCTCACTAAGTTTTATAGATTATTTAGTCTATATTTTAGCATTTTTCGTTTTTATAGACAATTCAGTCTACTTTTTCCAATTTTCGCATTTTATAGACAATTTAATCTATTTAGCAAAAACACCCACGCCATGCAGTTTTGCACGACGCGGGTGTTGTGTTTTACATATTGCGTAAAGCTTCGATACGCTTTTCCATGGGTGGGTGCGTGGCAAACAAGTTCGCCATCTTATCTCCCTTTAATGGGTTCGCGATATACAATGCTGAACTTTCTGGTGAAACGTTGGCTTCTGACATCGGTTCACTTTGCGAAATTTTCGTAAGAGCGTTAATCAGCCCTTGTGGATTACGCGTCAATTCAACCGCCCCAGCATCAGCCAAGTACTCACGGTTACGTGAAATCGCCAGTTGGACCAATGTGGCAGCCAACGGCGCCAACATCAACACAAGCAATGACACAATCATACCGATTGCATTACCGCCACCTTCACGATCACGACTGCGGTTACCACCGAAGTACCAGAAGTGCGTTCCTAGGTTTGCTAGCAACGCAATCGCTGACGTCATCGCCACAGCAATCGTTTGCAAACGGATGTCGTAGTTACGTACGTGGGTCATCTCGTGGGCCATAACACCCTCAAGTTCTTCACGGTTCAAACGTTGCAAGATACCCGTAGTGGCTGCAACCGCTGCGTGTTCTGGATTGTTTCCCGTCGCAAACGCATTCGGACTCGGATCATTGATGATAAAGACACGCGGCATCGGCACTTGCGCCACCATCGCCATGTCTTCAACGATGTGCCACAAATCAGGCGCCTCATCAGCGCTCTTGATTTCGCGGGCATGGTTCATTGACATGACAACGTCAGTCGATTGGCCAACCATGTAGACCGTGTAAACCAAACCGACCACGAAGGCAATCACGATTCCCTGTTGCCAGTGACCATTCATCAGGAAGGTTCCCAATGCAGCCCCGACAACCCCCATGAATAGGAAGAATCCAAAGAAAAGCATCACTGTTTTACGCTTGTTTTTGGCAATTTGGTCAAATAACATCTGCGTTTAAACCTCGATTACATTCCTTGATCGTCAAATGATACCTTAACAACCTGCTTCTCTTCTTCAGGTGTCTCCAAGAATTCGCTTGGTTGGAAGTGGTGAATCCCAGCGATAATGTTCGTTGGGAATGTTTGCAACTTGGCGTTGTAGTTTGCTGTCGTTGTGTTGAACAATTGACGTGAGTACGCAATCTTGTTTTCCGTGTTCGTCAACTCATCCATCAACTTGTTGTATTGGGCTGATGCCTTCAAGTCTGGGTAAGCTTCCGCAACCGCAAAGACCGACTTCAAGCTCGTCGTCAATTGGTCAGAAATTTCCATGGCTTGTTGGTGGTCACCAGATGGTACTTGCGTCAAAGCGTTACGCAATGACACAACCTTTTCCAACGTGCCTTGTTCGAACTTGGCATAACCCTTAACCGTTTCCAACAAGTTCGGAATCAAATCGTTACGACGCTTCAATTGCACATCAATTTGGCTCCAAGCCTCTTGTGTGTGCATACGTGCCTTTACCAAGCCGTTGTAAATGCTGATCCAAATCAAACCAATCACAACAACGACTGCGATAATGATGATAATTGTCATCTATATTGCCCCCTATTAAATTATTTTTATGACATCTTTTAATGCTAATTTCATTTTACCAGAAAGTCGTTGGTATATCAGGTAAATCAAATTTGGGCAAAGAAAGCTTGGGTAAATTCATAGCGGTCTTTTAGCCAGCTTGTGTTATTACGCGTTGGGTGCACACGGTTCGTCAAAACGACCATCCCCTGCATCGTGCGGTAATTAACTGCCATAATCGTGCCAGTGAAGCCCGTTTGGTACAACCAATCCGTGACCACAACCGGATTATCTTCACCACCGTACGTCCAGTAGTGCCAACCAAACGTGCGAATACCGGCCTGATTGTCCTTAAGATAAGCGTGCATATCAGCTGGCAAATCTTCATCCGGCATCAACCACTCGTGTACGAATGACAAGGCATCTTCAGCTGTCGCAAACATACCGGCGTGTCCACCAGCACCGCCCAGCAAGTACGCCTTGAAATCATCGACCTCACCTTGCAAGACACCACCACGGAATGGCACATCCTCAGTCGGCACGAAACGATCAAGCGGCGCATCAAAACGTCCCTTGTCCGCCACGCGATACCCTGAGTTAGCCAAATTCTTAGGTGCCAACACATTCGCCGTCACATCCAACGCCAGCGGCATTTCATCAAGCGCTTCAAGCACTTTTCCCAACACCATGAAGCCGACGTCGGAATACTTCGTTACTGTACCAGACTCGTTGATGGTCTTGCCTAGCATCAAATCTTCTTCGAGCATCTCACGTGTCAGTGCAGGGACCTTGCGCACGCTACTTGGCAAACCAGAATTGTGCCAAAGCAATTGACCAATTGTAATTTCGACGTTGCCAAAAGCTGGCAAGATTGATTGCACCGTCGTTTCTGGTGTTACCGTCCCTGCCTTGAATAATTGCAAATAACGCATCGTCGTATACAGCTTGGTCAAACTTGCTAAATCGTAAATGTGGTTCACTGACAAAATATCGTCCGCAAATTCACCCGTGCCGACTTGTCCAACTGAGGCGATTTCTTTTTGGTTCTTGAAATTCACCACGCCGACTGTCGCCCCGAACAAACGGCCATCATCGACCATCTTTTGGGCGATATTTTCTAGGCGTTCAATTAATTCTTCCATTTTCAATATCTCCTCAAGACGTCATTGACTTCATGTAGTGGTAGCGAAGTTGGGCAATCGTCACATCCCCATTACTTTCAGGGAAATAAATCATGCGGTTCGCGCTATCAATGCGTCGTGACCAACCACCATCAAGTCCCGCTTGCAGTTCAGGCTTACCTGTCCCTTCAAACGGTGTGCGGAATACTTCCTTCAGAAGCTTGTTTATCTTTTTCGTTGTCTTTGGATCTTGCGTCAAAAAATATTGATAGTCATCGAATGCTTGTTCAGTAAAAATTAGCTTTTTACCTCCGCGCATACCGTCGGCTAACTTCTTAGCTGCTTTCATCGTCATCAGCCGTCACCTCACCTCTTATGTATACCGTTATCATATCATGATGAAATAACGGTCACTATGAAAAAGACCGCCACAACCCGATGAGTTGTAGCGGTCAATCATTATTATTAGTCTACATAAGTTGCAATCGTTGCTTGGATAGCAGCCAACTCTTCGTCAGCAGCTTGTGCCGTAGCACCCTTCGTTCCAACGTAGAACTTAATCTTTGGCTCAGTTCCTGAAGGACGAACGGCTACCCATGAACCGTCAGCCAACCAGTACTTCACTACGTTTGCCTTTGGCAACGTCATTGGCGTTACGGCACCCGTAGCTGTGTCCGTCTCAGTTTGCAATGAGAAGTCTTCAACCTTGGCAACCTTAACACCACCAAATTCAGCAGGCGTCTCAGCACGGAACTTGTTCATCAATGATGCAATCTTGTCGGCACCATCGATACCAGCAAACGTCAATGACTTCGTGTTTTCAACGAAGTAACCGTATTGCTCGAACAATTCTTGCAAACCATCGTACAACGTCTTACCCAATGACTTGTAGTAAGCTGCCACTTCGGCCAACAAAACCGTTGCTTGAACTGAGTCCTTGTCGCGGGCAAATGACTTTACCAAGTAACCGTATGACTCTTCAAATCCGAACAAGAACGTGTGCTCGTTCGTGTCTTCGAAGTGTTGGATTTGTTCGGCAATGTACTTGAATCCAGTCAAAACGTTGATCGTCTCAACACCAAAGCTCTTAGCAATATCAGCGGCGAATTCTGATGACACGATTGACTTAACCAAAGCACCGTTAGCTGGCAACGTGCCGTCAGCCTTCTTGGCCGTCAACAAGTAGTTCAACAAAACGGCACCGATTTGGTTACCCGTCAACAATTGGTACTCACCTGATGGTTGGCGAACCGCCGTTCCCATACGGTCAGCGTCTGGGTCAACCGCGATAACAACGTCAGCCCCTTGCTCCTTAGCCAAAGCAATTCCCATTGCCAAAGCTTCTGGATCTTCAGGGTTTGGCAACTTAACCGTTGGGAAGTCACCATTTGGCTCAGCTTGTTCAGGCACAATCGTCACGTTTTCAAAACCAGCGTTCTTCAATGCTCGGCCAGCAATCAAAGCACCCGTTCCGTGCAATGGTGAGTACACCAACTTCATGTCCTTACCAACCGTGTCGATCAACTCTTGATTAACCGTAACCGTCTTCACTTCAGCCAAGTAAGCGTCGTCAACGTCCTTGCCAATCTTAACCAACAAACCAGCTTCGACCAACTCAGCCTCGTCCTTAACTGGCACTTCGAACATGTCAGCTTCGCGAATTGAGGCAGTGATGATGTCTGATTCCTTAGGTGGCATTTGACCACCATCTTCACCGTAAATCTTGTAACCGTTGTATTCCTTAGGGTTGTGTGATGCCGTAATCATGATACCTGCGTAGGCGTTCAAGTGGCGAACCGTGAATGACAACTCAGGGGTTGGACGCAACGTCTCAAAGACATAAGCCTTGATGCCGTGCGCTCCCAAAACTTTAGCAGATTCGATTGCAAATTCTGGTGAGAAGTGACGTGAATCGTAAGAGATTGCAACACCACGTCCCTTAACAGCGTCGTCCAATGAATCCATCAAGCGCGCCAAACCTTCAGTTGCTTGGCGAACCGTAAAGATGTTCATACGGTTGATTCCAGCGCCCAAAAGGCCACGCATACCAGCCGTTCCAAATGAAAGTGGTTGGTAGAATGCATCTTCAGCAGCCTTTTCATCAGCTGCCAACTTCTTCATGTCGTCTTGCAAGTTTTGTGGCAAATCAGTACGGTCTGCCCAAATTTGGTAATTTTCTTGCCAAGTCATAAGTCTTTATTCTCCTTTTAATAAGTCCCCGAACTTACTACTAATGCTCATTATTATACCATACGCTATTGTGTGAATTTGAAAATTATGTGGATAATCAGTGATTTTCAATGTTTTCGCGTTCGATGACCACTAACTTTTCACCACCAATAATCACTGCATCCGCCACATTCAAAAATAGGCCGTGTTCTACGACACCAATAGTCTGTTCCAGATAATAAGCCAGCGCTTGTGGGTGCTCAATGACTGCTAAATGTAAATCGATGATGTAATTGCCGGCGTCCGTTGTCAAACGTTGCCCATCTGGCAAACGACGGAATGTTGGCGCCATATCAGCCGCTTCAAAGCGCTTCAAGAGTTGGTGACTACCGTATGGCACCACTTCAACTGGTAATGGGAATTGACCTAATTGGTCGTGATACTTACTTTGATCAACAATCCAGATATTGCGCTTGGAATTTAGCGCAACAATCTTTTCAAAGAGCAATGCTGCGCCACCACCTTTGATACCATCCAGATTGGTGTCGACCTCATCAGCCCCGTCGATGGTCAAATCGATTGCTGACACTTCGTCAACTGACTTAAGTTTGATTCCCCAACCTTTGGCCAATGATGACGTTTGACGTGATGTTGTCACTCCAACAATATCCAATCCTTCCCGATTGATACGCTCCGCTAATTTTTCAATGAAGAACTTAACGGTCGAGCCAGTCCCCAGACCAACTATCATGCCATCCGTGATTAACGAAGCTGCATATTCGCCAGCTTGTCGCTTTTGTTCTGTAATTCGATCCATGATTCATCCCCCATCTATCCAATTTCATTTTACGCAACCGCACAAAAAAACGCCAGATAGTAACTATCTGGCGTGGCAGCCATTAATGGGCTGATTTTCGTTAAAATGGCGCTTCTTCTTGACTCAACACATCCCAATAATCGAACCTGGTCTCTTTAGTTGAAAACACCCCATTTTTTAGATATTCAACCGCTTGCACAACAATCGGTGATGAATTTAAGTTTGAAACAGCGTCTACGCTAATAAGTTCAGCACCGAATGAATCTTGACCGGAAAATTGGGGAACTTCTTCAGACAATTCACCTTCAAACGTCGTAACCTCATAAAGAACGACGATATGCTGATTCCAGTCAAAATCCTCAAATATCCAAGGATACGTAAAGCTGGTAACTCCAACCTGCGAAGCATCGCGCACATGCAGTCCAGTTTCCTCCGCTACTTCTCGTATAAGTGCATTCTGAAGAAACTCTCCAGGTTCTAAGCTTCCCCCAGGTAAATCATAGCGATATTTGTATGGTCCGTCTTTCTTTTTTACGACAACCAGTTGTTGTTGCATAATCAATATGCCATATACACCAAAAGCCCGATGAAATTTTGCCATTCGTGTCCCCCCTTTTTTTGTCATTCTGGCGTTACAATTAATCCCGGATTATTCATCAAGACAAACAAAAAACCGCTGAAACAGCAAGTTAATACCGTTTCAGCGGGTTTTGCGCTTTCACCCGTTGGGTGAAAACCATAGGAGCTCTTTTTTATGATATTTTGTTAGTGGAAAACAAACCAAATACTCAAAAATTGGAGCGTCTAAAATTATGACTCAAAAAGTATTACCTAGCAACCATTTAGTTGCAGTTTCAGACAATGGGGCACCAATTACCTCGGATGGTGGCAACGTGCTGCTTAGTATTTTTCTGAATTCGCCTGTAATTTCCAGGCTCTTTAATAACGTTGAATTCAACGATAATCGCAAAAATCCACGCTATGCTAAGGTAGAATTGTTATTGCAAATGCTCATTCAAGTTATCGAAGGTTATCGCAACGACGACGTTGCAGATTACTTGACCCAAGATATCGAACATCGACTTGTTTATGCGCAAAACATGGCATCTCAACCAACTATTTCCAGATTTCTATCACATCTCACGAACGAAGACATTGATGAGCTACAAGAATTAAATCGTCGTATTGTCTCTTTAATTGATGAAAGATCAGCCAATACTGAACTGGTGCTAGATTTGGATTCAACCTACTTTGAGACCTTTGGTCATCAAGAAAAAATTGGTTTTAATTATCACTACTTGAACGTCGGTTACCATCCGCTTATCATGACCGATGCTTTAACTGGAACCGT
>NZ_PVSN01000024.1 GCF_004766315.1 Weissella confusa
ACGGTTCCAGTTAAAGCATCGGTCATGATAAGCGGATGGTAACCGACGTTCAAGTAGTGATAATTAAAACCAATTTTTTCTTGATGACCAAAGGTCTCAAATTAGGTTGAATCCAAATCTAGCACCAGTTCAGTATTGGCTGATCTTTCATCAATTAAAGAGACAATACGACGATTTAATTCTTGTAGCTCATCAATGTCTTCGTTCGTGAGATGTGATAGAAATCTGGAAATAGTTGGTTGAGATGCCATGTTTTGCGCATAAACAAGTCGATGTTCGATATCTTGGGTCAAGTAATCTGCAACGTCGTCGTTGCGATAACCTTCGATAACTTGAATGAGCATTTGCAATAACAATTCTACCTTAGCATAGCGTGGATTTTTGCGATTATCGTTGAATTCAACGTTATTAAAGAGCCTGGAAATTACAGGCGAATTCAGAAAAATACTAAGCAGCACGTTGCCACCATCCGAGGTAACTGGTGCCCCATTGTCTGAAACTGCAACTAAATGGTTGCTAGGTAATACTTTTTGAGTCATAATTTTAGACGCTCCAATTTTTGAGTATTTGGTTTGTTTTCCACTAACAAAATATCATAAAAAAGAGCTCCTATGGTTTTCACCCAACGGGTGAAAGCGCAAAACCCGCTGAAACGGTATTAACTTGCTGTTTCAGCGGTTTTTTGTTTGTCTTGATGAATAATCCGGGTTTAATTCTCCTTCAGCTTTTAACGTGGTTCCCTTCTGCACGTAAGCAACAAGTTGTATACTATTGTTGCTGGAGGTAGGAACAATGAAGATAGGAATGAAAAAGCCAAGCCCAATGCGTTCTATTAAAGCCAGAACAACTGGTAAGGCAAAACGAGCAGTTAAGAAGGCAATTATTCCTGGTTATGGTCAAAAGGGAATGGGCTGGTTAACAAACCCTAAGAAAGCGGCTTACAACAAAGTCTATAGAAAGACCACTTTTAGTATTTTTGATATATTCAAATAATTCATCAGTACTTTGCCACCTTAACGGGTGGCTTTTTGTGTATCCCCGCTTGCCGGCGGGGATGTGCGTATTTTTTAGTTTTACATTTTTTCTGATTGATGATATTCAAATGCATCCGGTTCATCAGTGAATTCAGCGGAAGCGTCTTCGTGGGCGCTGATAACGTCTTTGATTTCTTGTAGCGAAACGTGGAAGTATTCTTTGCGACCATTAACTTTATTAACTTTGTTTGCTTCGAACTTCTTGTGGAGTTCAGCTTCTAAGGCAAATGCATCTTCACTGAATACCAATGCATGCACATCAAACTTGAATGGGACGGATGCGCTACCTAATTCATGAATTCGATCCAATGGATCAAGACGACGGGTTACACCAATTTTATAAATATCAGGACCAAACGAGCCAATATTTGAGATAACGTAAACATAACCGGCCGTGGCATGGCCTTCTCGATAATCAACATCTTCTTCTGCTTGGTTAATTTCATCCAGCTGGTCTTCATACTCATCAATCTGGTGCTTTAATTGAGCCAACTTATCGTCAGATGCATCAGATAACTTATTTCGCAAATCCGAAATAATGTTTTCGTAGTGAGCACGCTCTTTTTTTAGTTTCTTACGCGTATTAGCAATTTCAGCTTGCAACTTTTTGTCTTCTCGCTCTTTTTCGCGTTGTTCACGTAATAATTCCTTTTCCCGTTCCTTTTCAAGTTCAAACTCAGCGGCTAGATAAAGCTCTTGACGCTTAAGATCAACATAGTGGTCGGAAATCTGAATCTGATTATGAGCATACATTTTGTTTAATTGTTTGGCGGCTTTTTCAAGAGCCATAACTTTCTTATCAACATTAGAGACGCTAATTTTCGTAAGAAGTGCATCGGATTCACCGTTAAAACCACGAATAGCAGCCTTAATCAACTGATTTTGCATTGCCTTACCTTTTGATAGGCTATTATTCAAAGTCATCGGAGAAACGATAATTCCAGCGATTCCGTCCTTAACTGCACTTTTTTCAGCATCACGAATTTTAATCAATGTATTTTTGTATTGTTGTGAGTCTGTGAATTTATACTGACGCTTATAAAATCCAGGCGCTGATGTCAAGATTATGGACAGGTTTTTTCGGCACCGAGAGGTGCCGGACTCCGAAAATTTTTCAAAACCCGGATTTCAGCTTAAAAAGGCGTCATTTCTCGGTGTTTTTGTAGGTAGAACAG
>NZ_PVSN01000086.1 GCF_004766315.1 Weissella confusa
TTCGTTTAACTTCTGTTAAACAACAAAAATTGAGTTATACTCAAACTTCAAATTGAGAGTTTGATCCTGGCTCAGGATGAACGCTGGCGGCGTGCCTAATACATGCAAGTCGAACGCTTTGTGGTTCAACTGATTTGAAGAGCTTGCTCAGATATGACGATGGACATTGCAAAGAGTGGCGAACGGGTGAGTAACACGTGGGAAACCTACCTCTTAGCAGGGGATAACATTTGGAAACAGATGCTAATACCGTATAACAATGACAACCGCATGGTTGTTATTTAAAAGATGGTTCTGCTATCACTAAGAGATGGTCCCGCGGTGCATTAGCTAGTTGGTAAGGTAATGGCTTACCAAGGCGATGATGCATAGCCGAGTTGAGAGACTGATCGGCCACAATGGGACTGAGACACGGCCCATACTCCTACGGGAGGCAGCAGTAGGGAATCTTCCACAATGGGCGAAAGCCTGATGGAGCAACGCCGCGTGTGTGATGAAGGGTTTCGGCTCGTAAAACACTGTTGTAAGAGAAGAATGACATTGAGAGTAACTGTTCAATGTGTGACGGTATCTTACCAGAAAGGAACGGCTAAATACGTGCCAGCAGCCGCGGTAATACGTATGTTCCAAGCGTTATCCGGATTTATTGGGCGTAAAGCGAGCGCAGACGGTTATTTAAGTCTGAAGTGAAAGCCCTCAGCTCAACTGAGGAATTGCTTTGGAAACTGGATGACTTGAGTGCAGTAGAGGAAAGTGGAACTCCATGTGTAGCGGTGAAATGCGTAGATATATGGAAGAACACCAGTGGCGAAGGCGGCTTTCTGGACTGTAACTGACGTTGAGGCTCGAAAGTGTGGGTAGCAAACAGGATTAGATACCCTGGTAGTCCACACCGTAAACGATGAGTGCTAGGTGTTTGAGGGTTTCCGCCCTTAAGTGCCGCAGCTAACGCATTAAGCACTCCGCCTGGGGAGTACGACCGCAAGGTTGAAACTCAAAGGAATTGACGGGGACCCGCACAAGCGGTGGAGCATGTGGTTTAATTCGAAGCAACGCGAAGAACCTTACCAGGTCTTGACATCCCTTGACAACTCCAGAGATGGAGCGTTCCCTTCGGGGACAAGGTGACAGGTGGTGCATGGTTGTCGTCAGCTCGTGTCGTGAGATGTTGGGTTAAGTCCCGCAACGAGCGCAACCCTTATTACTAGTTGCCAGCATTCAGTTGGGCACTCTAGTGAGACTGCCGGTGACAAACCGGAGGAAGGTGGGGATGACGTCAAATCATCATGCCCCTTATGACCTGGGCTACACACGTGCTACAATGGCGTATACAACGAGTTGCCAACCCGCGAGGGTGAGCTAATCTCTTAAAGTACGTCTCAGTTCGGATTGTAGGCTGCAACTCGCCTACATGAAGTCGGAATCGCTAGTAATCGCGGATCAGCACGCCGCGGTGAATACGTTCCCGGGTCTTGTACACACCGCCCGTCACACCATGAGAGTTTGTAACACCCAAAGCCGGTGGGGTAACCTTCGGGAGCCAGCCGTCTAAGGTGGGACAGATGATTAGGGTGAAGTCGTAACAAGGTAGCCGTAGGAGAACCTGCGGCTGGATCACCTCCTTTCTAAGG
>NZ_PVSN01000050.1 GCF_004766315.1 Weissella confusa
CCTTTTCATCGTGTGTGTAGTCATCTTGCTTGTTACCAGCCTTCAAAATCATCTCAAGGCTGCCCATGCGGTCAATCCCCTTCAATGACTCTTGCAATTCTGGCGTCCAAGTCACGTTTACTTGGTCAGCAAGGGCGTGCCAAGCTTGCGTGTGAAATTTCGCGGTGTCCGTGATGACACCATCCAAGTCAAAGGCAAATCCCTTAATTTCTGAAAACTTCGTCATCTTAGGCCTCCAAAGTTAGCTTTTCACCAGCCAAATCAATCGTCAATGGATCACCAGACAACAATTCGACGTGTGAACCGTTTTGGTCAACAGCGACTGACAACAAGCGACCGCGGAATAGGAAGCGGAAACTGTAGCCTTGCCACTTATCAGGCAAGAATGGGTCAAAGTGCAATTGATCATCGCGGACACGCATGCCAGCAAATCCTTGCACGATTGATAGCCAGGCACCCGTCATTGACGTGATGTGCAACCCGTCTGACGTGTCGTTGTTGTAGTTATCCAAGTCAAGACGTGCTGTACGCTCGTAGAACTCGACACTCTTATCGGCCATCTTCAAGTCAGCAGCGATAATTGAGTGAACAGATGGTGACAATGATGACTCGTGCACCGTGAATGGCTCATAGAATTCATAGTTGTCACGCTTTTGTTGTTCCGTAAAGGCATCTGGGAAGTAGTACATCGCGTGCAATGTATCTGATTGCTTGATGTATGGTGAACGCAAGATACGGTCCCATGACCAGTGTTGGTTAATTGGCAAGTGCTTTGGATCCAAATCACGGACTGGTACCAATTCCTTGTCCAAGAATGTGTCGTGCGCAACAAAGACGTGACGTGGCACACCGTTGACGTCAGTAACGTCCGCTTCAGGCAAGTACATCTTGTCGACAATCTCTTGCCAGTACTTGCGTTCTTCAGCTGTAACGTTCAACTTCGTTTGGAACTCTGGTGCAACCGTGTCGATGTTTTCCAAAGCGTATGACAAGACCCACTTAGCCATCCAGTTAGTGTAGTAGTTGTTGTTGATGTTGTTCTCGTACTCGTTTGGTCCGGTAACACCGTGAATCATGTACGCATCGTTGCGTGCTGAATAGTGCACACGGTCAGCCCAGAAGCGTGCGATACCAATCAACACTTCACTACCCTCGTTTTCAAGCCATGAACGGTCACCCGTCAAGTGCGTGTAGTTGTAGATGGCATAGGCGATCGACGAATTACGGTGGATTTCTTCAAAAGTAATTTCCCACTCGTTGTGTGATTCGATACCATCGAAGGTCACCATTGGGAACAAAGCCCCAGCCAAGTCTTGTTGCTTAGCATTGTGGTAAGCCCCTTCGATTTGTTGATAACGGTACTTCAACAATGACTTCACGACAGCTGGATCAGTAACCCCTAGGTAAACTGGAATGGCAAA
>NZ_PVSN01000062.1 GCF_004766315.1 Weissella confusa
GGACAATCAACACCTTTCGAGACCGTTTGTTAAAAATCGGGGGACGTGTCACTAAGCACGCCCGCAAGGTGATCTTGACGTTAGATAGCCGCATCCAAGAACAATTCGATGGTCTGTTCTGGCGAGCTTGGGAACGACTAAATGCTTTGTGGCAATAAAACAACGAAGTAGATTTTCAAAAAAATAGCAAAATCTGGCTGGTTTTAGTGTGCCCATTTTTCTCAAAAAACGCTCAATCGAAAAAAAACACCCTGAAACCGTGCCAAGGTACTGGCAGTTTCAAGGTGATTTATCGTATTTTACTGATTTAGCTGTGGTTAAAAATTTAGTGCATGAATAATCCGGGTTAAATACTCTGGAATCGAAATGTTTCGTCGCACTGTCTTAGAGACATGTCGTCGATATTCCGCTAAATCATATGCCACAATCATAACTTGCACATTTTCAGGTGCTTCCCATTCTTCCAACGTAACATCCAACGGCGTAGATGGATCCGGATAACTAGTTTCCTCTTCCAAAGCCAACCCTACCGCTTCTTGCGCCATCGCAATTGCGTCTTGGTAATCCGCACCCATAGTAGCTACCCCAACATCAGGGACTCGAACCGTAATTTGACCATCTTCTTCTGTTAAGAAAACGGTTGGATAAAACAGTAATGTGTTCTTTGTCGCCATCCTAATCTCCTTATTAATCTAAGCCAGCTTGCTTCAAAATCGCTCGCTCAAGTCCTGTTCCTAATTCTTTTCCCCCAGTATGATAAGGTACCACCACACTTTTTCCCGTTCGATAGTTCTTAAATTGCTTATGACTACCATTCTGACGTACTTCAACAAATCCATTTTGCTGCAAATACTTAATCATCACGCGTACTGATTTAGGCATGTATTCTCCCTTAGAATTATACACAATATTGTGTATAAAATACAGTGTCGTCTTTTTCTGCTTTTCCAGACTGCCTGTATTAGTTGCGATAGGGCAGTGGAAACTTTTTCAGTTTTGCGTATGTTTTTAAAAGTCTCTTTCAATGAATATCCTGATTGTCAACATTCATAAAATCGTCACGGAAATTTGGTATCCTGGTTACAAACAAAGAAACACGGGGAATTTCTAATGCTTACTGAACACCAATTGATTGCTGAGCTTGCTCAAATCGCTGAAGCTAGTGAAAAGGTTGGCCAACGCACGCGCAACATTTACTTGGGTGCTAGTTGGTTCAACGAGGAACAACAAAACATCTTGATGCAAGGATACCAAGCATTGAAGGCTAACTTGGCGCTGATGTCAAGATTATGGACAGGTTTTTTCGGCACCGAGAGGTGCCGGACTCCGAAAATTTTTCAAAACCCGGATTTCAGCTTAAAAAGGCGTCATTTCTCGGTGTTTTTGTAGGTAGAACAG
>NZ_PVSN01000087.1 GCF_004766315.1 Weissella confusa
GGACAATCAACACCTTTCGAGACCGTTTGTTAAAAATCGGGGGACGTGTCACTAAGCACGCCCGCAAGGTGATCTTGACGTTAGATAGCCGCATCCAAGAACAATTCGATGGTCTGTTCTGGCGAGCTTGGGAACGACTAAATGCTTTGTGGCAATAAAACAACGAAGTAGATTTTCAAAAAAATAGCAAAATCTGGCTGGTTTTAGTGTGCCCATTTTTCTCAAAAAACGCTCAATCAAAAAAAAACACCCTGAAACCGTGCCAAGGTACTGGCAGTTTCAAGGTGATTTATCGTATTTTACTGATTTAGCTGTGGTTAAAAATTTAGTGCATGAATAATCCGGGTTATAATATTCAGTCTTGTTTTAACGTATGGATATGTATCCATGCTACAGTCGAAAGTTTCAAGAAAGGCCGCCTTATTTATAACAGGTTTTTTTGTTATTTTTCCATATTTTAATATGCTGGCAATAACACTGGTGAAAGATGCGTTATTTTCATATTCTTTCTCATTTGTATTAATAGCAGTAGTCAATATGTTTCTTAAGAAAAAAGTGACATATTTAGACTTGGTAATTCTGTTTTTTGGAAATGTTGGCACCCTATTCTTCAGGCACAATGGGTTCCCGATCCTGCTGGCAAGTGAACTGATTTTCGTTTTCGTTTTTTATGGGAAAACATTTTGGAAGACTCACGCTGTAATGATTCTCTCCTTGATTATATATTTAGTAGTTTCAGGGCCCGTGTTTAATAGTTTTAATGTAATTCCCGCTCCTAAAAATGAAGATACCGGGATGCTAATCCAAATGGACGCAGCAATTTTGATTGATGAAAATAGTAAGATTTCGGAAATAGACAAACGATATTTTTCTACGGTGTTCGATTCTTCAAGAATTGCTGAGTTGTATAATCCCTATTCGCCAGACGCATTGAAGTTTTCGAGCGCTTTCACCTATGACAGTGATAAGCTACGATTTATCAGTAAATCAGCGAGACTTATATTGGGCAATCCACTGACTGCATTTAAAGCCTATGCAAATCAGGCAAGTATGCTATGGAAAATAAATTCGGTTCAAGGATTGAGGCCGTTTTTTAGGCAACCATACAAATTAGGAAAGCCGTATTATTTTGCCGAGGTAGACGTAATTAAAAAAATAACTTGGATTACAAAGAATTTGAGTACCGTGAATACGGAGATGATAAAGCTAACATGTGGTTGAGGAAACAGCTATTAAAATATCAAGTATTATTTAACCCGGATTATTCATGCACTAAATTTTTAACCACAGCTAAATCAGTAAAATACGATAAATCACCTTGAAACTGCCAGTACCTTGGCACGGTTTCAGGGTGTTTTTTTCGATTGGGCGTTTTTTGAG
>NZ_PVSN01000088.1 GCF_004766315.1 Weissella confusa
CTAAAATTATGACTCAAAAAGTATTACCTAGCAACCATTTAGTTGCAGTTTCAGACAATGGGGCACCAGTTACCTCGGATGGTGGCAACGTGCTGCTTAGTATTTTTCTGAATTCGCCTGTAATTTCCAGGCTCTTTAATAACGTTGAATTCAACGATAATCGCAAAAATCCACGCTATGCTAAGGTAGAATTGTTATTGCAAATGCTCATTCAAGTTATCGAAGGTTATCGCAACGACGACGTTGCAGATTACTTGACCCAAGATATCGAACATCGACTTGTTTATGCGCAAAACATGGCATCTCAACCAACTATTTCCAGATTTCTATCACATCTCACGAACGAAGACATTGATGAGCTACAAGAATTAAATCGTCGTATTGTCTCTTTAATTGATGAAAGATCAGCCAATACTGAACTGGTGCTAGATTTGGATTCAACCTACTTTGAGACCTTTGGTCATCAAGAAAAAATTGGTTTTAACCCAGATTATTCATCAAGACAAACAAAAACCCGCTGAAACGACAAGTTAATACCGTTTCAGCGGGTTTTGCGCTTTCACCCGTTGGGTGAAAACCATAGGAGCTCTTTTTTATGATATTTTGTTAGTGGAAAACAAACCAAATACTCAAAAATTGGAGCGCCTAAAATTATGACTCAAAAAGTATTACCTAGCAACCATTTAGTTGCAGTTTCAGACAATGGGGCACCAATTACCTCGGATGGTGGCAACGTGCTGCTTAGTATTTTTCTGAATTCGCCTGTAATTTCCAGGCTCTTTAATAACGTTGAATTCAACGATAATCACAAAAATCCACGCTATGCTAAGGTAGAATTGTTATTACAAATGCTCATTCAAGTTATCGAAGGTTATCGCAACGACGACGTTGCAGATTACTTGACCCAAGATATCGAACATCGACTTGTTTATGCGCAAAACATGGCATCTCAACCAACTATTTCCAGATTTCTATCACATCTCACGAACGAAGACATTGATGAGCTACAAGAATTAAATCGTCGTATTGTCTCTTTAATTGATGAAAGATCAGCCAATACTGAACTGGTGCTAGATTTGGATTCAACCTACTTTGAGACCTTTGGTCATCAAGAAAAAATTGGTTTTAATTATCACTACTTGAACGTCGGTTACCATCCGCTTATCATGACCGATGCTTTAACTGGAACCGT
>NZ_PVSN01000089.1 GCF_004766315.1 Weissella confusa
TAATACAGTATCCAATTGTTAATTGCATCAATCAACTCTTTTGCTGATGAATAATTGTTCAATGGGCCGATTTCGACTTTCAACTTATTAAAGAAACTTTCCATAACCGCATTGTCTAGAGCGGTCGCACGACGCGACATGCTTTGGATGATGCGGTTTTGCTTTAGTTTCTTACGCCATGCTCTGTGACGATATTGCCAGCCTTGATCAGTGTGAATGGTTGTTCGATGAGTAAGTTTTGGCAGTTGCTCTACGAGCTGATTAAGCGGTTGTAAGGTGAACGCAAGAGTCGGACGGGTACTAATTGAATGTGTAAGAATCTCGTTATTGTACATATCAAGAATTGGTTCTAAATATACTTTTTCTCCAGTGGCTGGAATTTTAAATTCCGTAACGTCTCTAGATAGTTTTTGCAGTGGTCGATCAGTCTTGAAACGACGGTGAATCTTATTCTTCACGCGCTTTCCTTCAGGACCTTTAGATGAATCATACTTACGTGATCGCTTGTTATATCCAACGCCTTTTAATCCCATCTCATGCATCAGCCGTTGAACTTTCTTGTGATTTACCTCTGCGAACTCAGGCTGCTTTCGCAACTCTAAATAAACTCGACGCACACCATAGTGATTATCAGCTTCCCAAATTGTCCTGATGGCCACTCTAAGTGGCTCATCGGAATCGTCCTTTTGAAACTTTCGTTTCCAGTAATGCACTGTACTTTCTGCGATTGGAAGAACCTTTAGTATATCTACTAGTTTAAATTGTGCCTCGAGTCGGCAAGCTACTTCTGCGAGTTGTCGGTTCGTTGCTGAATCGAGGCTAATAATATTAACGCTTCATTTTCAATCTTTAGTCGAAGAACTTCATCTTCGAGTTGAGAAAGTCGATTTTCTTGCTCTGTTAATTTTTTAACTGACTTAGGCTTCTTGTTTGGCATCTCAGGTTTTCGTCCTTTTTGAATAGACAATAACCCATTTGGGCCTAGTTTGGAATAAATTTCTTTCCATGCACGCATTTGTGCAGTGCCGGTATAACCGAACTTAACCGCTATTTCAGTATATGAAGCGTTATTTTTGATTGCCCAAGAAGCCAATGCAATTCTAAATTCCGTAGTAACTTTTGGCGGATTGAACAACACATCTGGCCCATGTGTTTCGTAGGCTGCAATGAGGAGGTCGAATGCCTTT
>NZ_PVSN01000057.1 GCF_004766315.1 Weissella confusa
TTCGCCAGTTTGTGGGTGGTTCAAACCGTATTCAATGTTAGTCGTCAAGAAACCAATCTTTGAACCGATGTCGTAACGCTTACCCTTGAATTCGTGGGCGTAAACGTGTTGACGCTTGTTCAATGAATCGATGGCGTCCGTCAATTGGATTTCGTTACCCTTACCAGGTGCCGTGTTCTCCAACTCTTCGAAGATTTCTGGCGTCAACAAGTAACGTCCGATGATTGCCAAGTCTGAAGGTGCATCTTCTGGCTTTGGCTTCTCAACGAATGAGTTAACTTGGTGCAAACCGTCTTCAACTTCCTTTTCAGGTGCAATCACACCGTATTCAGAAACTTGCTCGTGAGGAACCTTCATAACAGCAAGCGTTGACTCTCCCGTCGTGTTGTAACGGTCGATCAATTGCTTAGTCAAAGGCGTCTCATCAGCCATCAAGTCATCACCCAACATAACAACGAATGGCTCGTCACCGATAAATGACTTTGCAGTCAAAACGGCGTCTCCCAATCCACGTGGGTGTGATTGACGGATGAAGTACAAGTTAATGTCAGTCGTCTCTTCAACCAACTTCAACAATTCGTCCTTACCCTTTTCCTTCAAGTTGTTTTCCAACTCTGGGTTTGAATCGAAGTGATCTTCGATTGAACGCTTTGACTTTCCATCAACGATAACGATATCTTCGATACCTGATGCCAAAGCTTCTTCGATGATAAATTGAATCGTTGGCTTATCAACGATTGGCAACATTTCCTTGGCCAAGGCCTTAGTTGCTGGCAAAAAACGAGTTCCCAAACCTGCTGCTGGGATAA
>NZ_PVSN01000090.1 GCF_004766315.1 Weissella confusa
TACACAGTCCACGAAGTGGACGGCGAAAAATGGACGCAAGCTGATGTAAACGCATTACAAAAGGAAAACGCCAAACTTCGCGAAGAACTTGAGATTTTAAAACGAGCCGCGGTGTTGCTTTCGAAGTACAATTAACGCAAAATCGCGAGTTAGGACTGGAAATCATTGACCGGTCACTCGCAATGGGACACCGCATAACAAGCGTTTTATCGGCTTTGAACATTGCTCGAAGCACGTATTATCAATGGAAAAACTGGCAACCTAGCCAACGAGAAACACGGCGTAATGCTCTGAAAACGGCAATTAAAGCCGTTTATAACACTAATCGTGGCATCTATGGCTACCGTCGTATCGCAGCGTTCTTGCGCTTCATTTTGAAGACTGATGTTGGCGATCGTTTGGTTTGGGAACTCATGAATGAGCTCAATCTCAAATCTCGCATGGTCAAGAAGTCATACAAGAAGCCAACAACAACCACTGACACACCTCAAAAGCCCAACCTCATGAAGAAGTTAGATGATTTGAGTGGCGTTCTGGCAACTGACATTACGTACATCCAGTTGATGAATCGTGAGTGGGTTTATCTGGCAACCGTCTATGACCCAGAAAAGCGTCGCGTAGTCTCATACGGACTAAGTCCAGAGATGACCAAGGAATTCGCAACATCCGTCGTAGTTAAGGCTCTAAGAGCCAACGGTAAGCCAAAGATGATTCACAGCGACATGGGAAGCCAATACACTTCTAGCCTGTTCGAAGGAACATTACAAAACTCTGGAATAAATCACTCTTACTCCCGTAAGGG
>NZ_PVSN01000091.1 GCF_004766315.1 Weissella confusa
CAGCGGCTAAGGAGTGGACGGCTGACGCAAATGCTAAGGTGGCTGACGCGAAGCAATGTTCGACTGACGAACAAGCTACGTTGGCGGACGCTAAGCAGGCGTTGACGAACGCCCAAGACGCTTTGGTTAAGGCACAAGACATGACGGCTTTGAACAAGGCTGTTGATGACGCTAAGCAAGCGGTTGTGGACGCCCAAGCAAAGTTGGACGCTGAAAAGACAGCTTTGTCAAATGCACAAGGTGTTCATGCTGACGCGATTGCTAAGTTGAACGACGCTAAGGCTAAGTTGGCAGAATTGCAATCAGCATTGGACGACGCCAAGCAAGTTTTGACTGACAAGAAGGCAACCCTTGCCGAAAAGCAAGACGCTTTGAAGAACGCACAAGACAAGTTGGCTAAGGCACAACAAATTGTCAACGCGATTGAAGCTGAAATTGCCCGTCAAAAGGCCGAAGATGAAGCCAAGTCTAAGGCCAAGGCTGAAGTAGCTAAGCAAAAGGCAGGACGTGAAGCCAAGGCTCAAATTGCTAAGACTGTCCCTGCACACGTTGCCGGTAAGTCAGTTGTTGATAAGGTTGTGACTGTTGCCGACAAGACAGTTCGAGCTAACGTTGCAAACGACGTGACGACTAAGCCTGCACGTCAGCAAATTGTAAATTCTCCAGCTGATGCACTATTACGCACGGCACTAGAAACAAACATGACACGTAGCGAGTATCTAGCAGCTAAAAAG
>NZ_PVSN01000056.1 GCF_004766315.1 Weissella confusa
GAACCACAAAGCGTTCGACTTGCATGTATTAGGCACGCCGCCAGCGTTCATCCTGAGCCAGGATCAAACTCTCAATTTGAAGTTTGAGTATAACTCAATTTTTGTTGTTTAACAGAAGTTAAACGAATTTACTAGCGAATTGACTTCGCAAATGTTTTTGCATCAAGCTTAGCTTGATGACCCTACACATTTGTTTCATCGAAACGATATTCAGTTTTCAATGACCTACGTCGTCGCCTTGACGACTTAATACATATTACAGAAGAAAGAATGAAATGTCAACAACTAATTTCAATCAATTTTCATATGTCGTTCATAAGTATCAAATACCCCGAAGCGACTTAATATATATTACAGAAGACTTAACCGATTGTCAACAACCAATTTCAACTTCTTTTTATGAATCACAACCCATTGATCGAATACATTTTGTACCGCTCATTTGAGTGCTTAAATAATATACCCCATCCACGAACGTTCGTCAACTACTTTGTTATATCGAATTTTTCCGAACAATCCAGAGATGCAAAAAAGCACCTCAGCAAGTGCTGAAGTGCTTTCGTACTATTGTTGTGCTGCGTCGTCAGTTGGTGTTTCTTCACTTGAAGATTCACTACTTGAAACAGCTTGTTGAATTGTTTGTGGTTGTCCACCTAATTCAGGCGCATCCGTCACATAGTCACTCATTGTAGACGTGTGGTTGTGCTGATCAATCAAAGTCGTATCGCTTTGCTTATCCATCTTCTTCAAGAGAGCAAGTCCATCGGCCTTCTTATATGAGTAGTCCTTCTTATTGACCTTCTTGAATCCGTCTGGTGTGTAGAAGCGTAGCAAGTCACCTGTTTGCACATCATCTGAGTACGTTAGCATCTTATCTACGTATGCTTGCGTCTCATCGATAATTTGCTTAGTACGTGGATCTTCCTTTGGCTTAATCTTTGTACCAGTCGTTGTAACGTAGTAATTACCACCATACTTCATGTATTCAGCGGATACCCAGTCACCGTTACGGAATGGCACAACTTGCTTGCAGTTAGGTGCTAACAAATCTTGACCAAATTGCACATTATCTGACGTTGAAACACCAAGCAAGTGCAAAATTGTTGGCATCACATCGATTTCACCACCATACGTGTGGTTAATACCGCCTTGCAAACCAGGTGCGTGCACAATGAATGGTACCTTTTGCCAGTTCGCCAAGTCGTATGAGTTAACAGAACTCTTCCCCATCAACTTTGCAATCGCTGCTGGGTGGTTCTCTGAAATACCATAGTGGTCACCGTACAAAACAATCATTGAGTTATCGTACAAACCTGACTTCTTCATCCAGGCTAAGAATTCACCGAAGGCTTGATCAAGATAACGTGCCGTTTGCACATAACCATCAACAGTCTTGTCGCCAGTCGTCGTCTTCTCAATTGAAATATTTTGCTTATCCAAGTCATATGGATAGTGGTTCGTCACTGTAATAATCTTTGAATAGAATGGTTGTGGCAGTTGCTCAAGATACTTAGCAGAATCCTGCAAGAAAATCTTATCCTTCATACCATAACCAATGTTGTAGTTCGCGTTATCCGCATCCTTGAAGTATGGCTTACTAAAGAAGTAATCATATCCCCAAGACTTATACGTGTTATCACGGTTCCAGAATGAGGCAACGTCACCGTGGAAGGCGGCCGTCGTGTAACCCTTCTGGTCCAAAATAGCTGGCACGGCTTGGTACGTATTAGATGTACCGTAGTTAACCATTGCTGAACCAGAAGCGGTACCAAACAATCCCGTCTCCAACATTGTTTCGGCATCGGCCGTCTTACCTTGACCAACTTCGTTATAGAAGTTATCAAAGGCCAATGTATTTTGATCGTGATAGAACGCATTCAAGTTTGGCGTTACTTCAACGTCATTTACTTTGTAATCAATCAAGAATTGTTGGAATGACTCCAAGTGGAACATAATAACGTTCTTACCCTTCTCCTTACCGAAGTAAACAGAGTTTTCCAACGTCTTGTTACCATCAACAAACTTCTTAATCTTATCAAGGTCTGATGCCTTAGCTTCTTTCTTAACATCCGCAGTCTGCTTCGTCTTGAAAATGTTATATGCTGCATACTCATTCAAACCAAGATACTTAACGATGTAGTTGTTATCAAACGTACGCGTCAAAAGTCCTGAACGGTCCTTAGAAGCAATACCATAACCAACAAACATCAACAAAACACCGAATACAGTCACCAAAGCAGCAAAGCGCTTTTGGGCCGCCGTCTTATCGACCTTAATAACCTTCGTTAGCAAAAGGACGATCAAGACAATAATATCAACAAAGACCAGGAAGTCAGATACGTGAATAATTCCCGCAATTGACTTACCCAAGTTATTTTCAACTGACCCACCAGACCCCATGATGTTCAATGACAAGAAATCAGAGAACTCACGGTAGTACAACATATTGGCGAATAGCCAAATTGATTGCACAAGGTTAATTAGCAACATCAACCAGTAAGCGATACGTCCACGGAAGTACAACGCAATTCCGAGCAAAATAATTGCCGTTGGAATTGGGTTCAAGAACAACAAGAACTCTTGTAACGTTCCTTGTACACCCAGTGAAAAGTTAGTCTTATATGCCCAATACGTCTTCAACCATACCAAGAAGACCGATAGCATAAAGAAGCCTACAGTTGAGTTGAAGTCTGGCCACCATTTCTTGATGACTGAAACTACTCGTTGCATTTTATTACGCTCCATTTTCTCTCTAGGTCCATTTGACCTTAAAAATTACAATATTCAGTATACCGCTCTTCCATTAAAGAAACATAAAATCGTCTTAAATAATCGCGCATGTGGGCAACTATTTAAAAGGTTTCCTTAAAGTCTTGTAGCGCCTCATAAATATCAATCGCGACTAAATCGGCATCGTCAAATGCAAAGCGCCGATTATTATCACGTAGACCTTCAACCGCAAAGACCTTTGATGGACGGTCGTAGACTACTGTCACCACCGTCACCCCAAACGCGTCAAAATGGCGGGTTTGGATTTCTTCACGATCGTCAATCATCATGGCACGAATGCGTTGTGCAATCTGTACCAAATCACTTTCTCGACTCATGTTTATTTCCTTCTCTTCGCTGCATTCAGATTAAAGGCAACGATACCTGCAAACATCCCCAGGTAGTAGGTAATCAAACGCCAAATCATCATGGCGAATAGCAATACAGATGCAGATGGCAAGAACTGTGAGAACAAGACTGCAAAGCCTGCTTCCGCTCCACCAGTCCCACCCGGGATTGGGAACAACGAAATTACCATCACAATTAGCACGTGTAATGCCGTCACCAAAACAACATTAATTGGCGATACCCCTAATCCCAACAAAATGAAGTACGGGATTAAGTAGTAAAACGCCATCTGGAAGAACGTGATCACAATCGCTTTGACCAGTGCTGGCCAATCATGACTCATGCGGACACTTTCACGATGAAAATTATCAATCTTCTCGTCAACAACGCCCTTCCACTTTTCAACTAACGCTGGTCGGAACCAGCTGATTGGTTTAAACACTAGCAAAACCATCGTGCGCGTCAATGTCGGCCAGTACATTACCAACAAAAGTCCCACAATCACTGCTAAATGAATCACAAAACCAATTAAAACCAAAATTGCCCACGCATGTAGTTTGTCGGCAATGTAGTGGTAACCAATTGTTAAGGCCATCAAAAAATTAACGACAATCATGCCTTGATAAACCACAAACTTCATTAACAAAATCGAACCCGCACGCCCAGGATCAATGCCCGCTTGTGCAAGGGTAATCATTTGCATAGGTTGCCCACCAGTAGCGAACGGTGTAATACCATTCCCTAATTGTTCAACCAAGGGTACTCGAATAGCATCACGCCAACTCAGCTTTTCATGAGCATCGTCAACAAATATTTTAATCACAACCGCTTCTAACAACAGATAGACGACCATCGCGCCAACCGCAACAATCAGCCACCACCAATTCGCGTTTTTAACTTCCGATGCAAATTGCGTCCAACTGATCTTACGGAAAGACCAGTAAAAAATCCCCAAACCAATTAGCATCATAATGGTAAAAACAATGCCATTCCGTCTCGTCATTGACTTACCCCTTGTTTTTCAAGCTCGCTTGCTCGGTATAGAATTGCTCCCAAATACCTGCTACATAATCAGCAGAGTAACGCTCAGACGCAGCCAACGCTTGCTTTGACAGTTGTTCACGTAGTTCAGGTTGGTCATGCAACGCTGTTAATTGCGCTTGCATTGCTTCACGGTCTGAACCCGCGAGGTAGTAGCCATCGATAATAGCGCGGTACAAGTCCAAATCACGCAAGACCGTTGGCGTTCCCGTGCTAAATGCCTCTAAAGCAGACATCGGGAACAACTCCGTATAACTTGGCAATAGGAAAACATCTGCCGCATTGTAATAACCGTTGATAACTGCACGATCAACAATTCCTGGGAATTTTAGGTTAGCTGGTGGATTTGCCAAAACCTTTTTTAGCTCGTCGTAACCAGCAGTGATTGACCCAAATGAGAACCCACCAACCCAAACAAACGTCCAGTCGGGGTTATCTTTTGCCATGGCAATGAAATCCCAGATACCTTTACGCTCTTGAATTTGACCAACCCCCAAGACAACAAACGCATCTTGGTCAATCCCAAATTGCTTTCGTAGTGCCACCTTTTGATCATCTGGCAGCGGATGGAATTGCGTCTTCGTGACAAAGTTTGGAATGTACGTGACTTTTTCACGCTTAACCCCTAACGCCACCAGTTTATCGATGAACGTTGGGTTAACGACAACAATGTGATCCATGCGCTTATAAAACGCCATCACATACCAATAAAAAATATTCTTAACCGGCCAGTGAAGATTAATCGACCCCTCTAGCGTCTCGGGAAGAAAGTGCACATAGCCAATGCGACGGCCACGGCCAGGCAAGAACGTGTTCAAATAGAACCAAAAATCAATCGTGTGGTAGTGACTGATATCAGCCGGTACCAAACTATTAATGCGCACCTGAAACTTATCTTTAAACCGCGCTGTCAACAAATTTATCAACTCACGATAAGCTGATCCAACACCTTGACCAGGCACCGTTTCAGCTGAAGAAAACATCGTAATTCTAATCATTAATCATCTCGTCGGAATGGATTCCGAAGCAGGAATGTCTTTGAGTACTCCACATCGTTTGCTTCGGCAGCTTCCGTATCCTCCTCTTCGTGATAAACAGCCAACGCTTCTGCATAGAAATCAATAACATGTTTACCAAATGTTCGTTCGTCAATCTCATGCAACACAGCTGCCCGCGTCTCAGGATTGCCAATCGTCTCACCCGTCGCCTTAGCCTTAAGATACATGACCATCGGCTCAATTAGTCCAAAACTATCATCAACCAACGTTCCAATGTTTTCATCAGTCACGATGGTATCAAGATATGGACTGTGAATAGCAACAACTGGTGTATCAGCGGTCATTGCTTCAATGAAGGTTAGACCTTGCGTTTCAGAAACTGAGGCTGAAACAAAGACATCCCCCATCTTATAGTAACCGTAGACATCGTTGTGATTGACCTCTCCAGTAAAAATAACATGGTCGTCAATCTCTAATGCTGAAACGTGCTCTTGCAAAGCTGACATTGCTGGGCCACCCCCAACGATGACAAACATCGCATCCGGCACCTCTTCCAAAGCTTCAGCAAATACTGATAGCGCATCATCAAGGTTCTTTTCAAAAGCAACGCGTCCCAATGATAATACCACTGGTGTCTCTGGCTTAAGACCTAATTTTTCACGTAGGGCAACACTCGTGTCTTCTGCCGGCGAGTGAAGCACATTAACACCGGTTGGAATAATCTCAATCGGCGCCTTCACCTTATACTTCATCAACGTATCGTATGTCTGACGTGATGGCGAAATAATACCGGTCATACCTGCCATAAAGTTGCGGGCAATCACAGCCACACTACCTGGGCGAATAATCTTACCGTTAGCAATGTAGTGCAAGTAGTCTTCATAATTCGTGTGGAACGTATGTACAACTGGAATCTTCAATTGACGTGCAACAAACTTTCCCATTACGCCGAGCGAAAACTCAGTTTGTGTGTGTACGATATCAAGTTGTAGTTTTTTAGCTAATTGTACGGCCTGAATCGCACCACGATATGTAATGCGTCGATCCTTAAATCCAACGAATGGCAAACTTGCAAAACGATAGATATTCGGTTCAAGCGTCCCCTTTTTTACCTTCGGATCGGTAGACGTAAAAATATAAACCTTATGTCCGTTAGCTTCCAATTGACGTCGCAACGTTTGAATCGATGTTGCGACCCCGGAAACCTGCGGGAAATAGGTATCCGTGAATAGTCCGATATTCATGATTTGTCACCTTTCACAATTTGTCTCATCTTACATTCTACCAACAATCATCCGGTTTTGGGATAGGTAGTCGTGATGGCTTTGTGAATTTTTATCACAGCAGCTGTTGGTCTACCCCCTGACTTTAGTCAGGCGCAAGACCAAAGACGCACCTGATAAGGGCGACTTGGTCACGTCGGAGGTCTAAACCTCCGACATTCCTAGTCTACTTTATCTTCTGAAATTTTCGCGCAAAAAACCGCCGGCACGTTGGCCCGCGGTAACTTTAGCTATGATTTGCGACACATAGCTAGGGAAGCGCTACTCCGCCACCCTGTATTCAATTGTAAAGGGACCACCTTAGAGAACTAATCTGCAGCTTTAGTCGTCTGTCGCTAAGGTATGGTCACAACCAAATCTATAGTCTCATCTCTACCGCAACCAAGCTATTTGAACTATTTCATCAAACCGTGTCGGGAGCGGCCTCCGATCTCTGAACAAGCTTACATCCATCACTGGATTATCGTCCGTCGTCGAAGTAACCGATGCTAATGATCGCAAGAGATATCAAATCATGACTACCGTGTTTTATCTCTTAAAAATGATACGTGTTGTTATCTTGCGTCATTACTGTGACACGCCCGCATGGATTGCGGTAGATGATGGCACTACTGTGGTTGAAATAATTGTTTCTCCCAAAGTTATCATCTACCTTTCTTCCTTTGGTACATGTTTATAATAACGCATCTTGTAAGCGGTTACAAATATAAACACTCGAAAATTCAAAAAGTTTTTTCCGGGTGCTTATCTATCCATTATCCGCGCGCTTCACCCCATGCCTTTGGGTCTTGGCGCCAGGCTTGTAGGGTCTCCAGATCAGCATCATCTACTTGACCTGACGCAATCGCTGCATCGATCAAAGCTGAGTAAGTCGTCAATGAAGCAAATGGTGTCTCAGCTGCTGCGAAGTTTTCATCAGCCGCTGGTAGTTCGTATGAGAAAATCGAGACAACGCCCAATACATCTCCACCTTCACGACGAGTTGCTTCAACGGCACCCAAAACTGATCCACCCGTTGAAATCAAATCATCGATAAGCACAACCTTTTGGCCAGCCGTTAGCTCACCTTCGATTTGCTTACCAGCACCGTGGTCCTTGGGCTTTGAACGGACATAAATCATTGGCAATTCTAATTCGGCTGCCACCCAGGCTGCGTGCGGAATGCCAGCTGTGGCAACGCCACCGATAACTTCAACTTCTGGGTACTCATGCTTAATCAAATTAGCCAATCCCTTCGCAATCAACTTGCGCACCTTTGGGAAAGCGATTGTCTTACGGTTATCCGTATAAATTGGACTCTTCAAACCTGATGCCCACGTGAAGGGATCATTTGGTTGTAGCTTAATGGCCTCGATATCCAACAAGGCTTGGGCAACTGCCGTTTTGTAATCTGTCATAAGTTTTCTCCGTCTTAAGCGTTAAATTCTGTTTCAATAAGTTGATATGCAGCAACTGGGTCCGTTGCCTGCGTAATTGAACGGCCAACCACAATACCATCGGCACCCATTTCGGCAGCTCGTGCTGGTGTGACAACACGGCTTTGATCACCAACCGCATCCCCAGCAAGTCTGATACCCGGCGTAATTGATAAGAAGCCAGCTGGCGTGTTCGCATGAATATCTGCTGATTCGAACGCCGATGAAATCGTTCCTGCGACACCAGCTTCGGCCGCTAGTTGGGCCAAGTGGATAACTGAGTCACGCATTGAAACCGTCACAAGTTGGGTTGTCTGCATTTCTTCCTCCGAAAATGAGGTCAGTTGTGTGATGGCCAACAACTTGGGCGCCATCACGCCAGCCGCGTCGGCCCCTTCTTGCGCACCGTTCTTAGCCGCTTGTAGCATACGCACACCACCAGCTGCGTGAACCGTCAAATAATCCACCCCCAGGCGGGCAACATTTTTCGCCGCCTGTTGCACTGTGTTAGGAATGTCATAGAGCTTCAAATCAAGAAAGACGGTGAAGCCTTGTTCCTTCAAAGCGGTAACCAAGGCTGGTCCCTCACGGTAGAACAACTCCATCCCCACTTTAACCGCTGGACGGACATTCGCTGGGAATCGATCCAAGAACGTCCACATTGTTTGGGCGTCTGGAAAATCTAAGGCAATAAATACTGGCTTTGTCATCGGTTAATTGTCTCCTGGGTGATTAGCTTCCCATGCCGTTAAAGGTGCTGGGAACTTTTGTAGCACCGTCGGAATCTCCCGAACTGACGCAAAGTTATATTTGTCTAAGGCTGCTGGCAGTTCATCAACAAGCTTGCTGATGAAGAGTGGGTCCTCGGCATTCATTGCCCCAACTTGCACGGCAGATGCACCAGCTAACATCAACTCTAGC
The DNA here is from genome assembly GCF_004766315.1 of Weissella confusa. Classification (GTDB taxonomy): domain Bacteria; phylum Bacillota; class Bacilli; order Lactobacillales; family Lactobacillaceae; genus Weissella; species Weissella confusa_A. The sequence continues at coordinate 8,776 of NZ_PVSN01000056.1, forward strand.
GCATCGTCCATTGAACGGATACCACCAACGCCAATGATTGGAATATCAACAACTGATGCTGCTTCCCACACCATGCGGACGGCAATTGGGTGAACTGATGCGCCTGAGAGGCCACCCGTACCACGGTAAAGACGGACTTGGTGTGATGCAATGTCCAAACTCATTCCCACCACTGTGTTAATCAGCACTAGTCCATCAGCACCCGCGGTTTCGACAGCTTTTACAATTGGCTTAATGTCAGTAACATTTGGTGATAGCTTGGCGTAAAGTGGCTTATCCGTCACTTCACGAGCCGCAGCAACAACCTCAGCCACGCTATCTGGATCAACTCCGAATTCCATGCCACCCTTATCAACGTTTGGGCATGACGAGTTAAGCTCCAATGCCTTAATGTAATCGAACTTATCAAAGACCTTTGCCAAGGTACGATATTCAGCCACTGACTCACCAGCGATTGAAATCATCACTGGCAAGTCTGGCAATTGCGTTTCCAACTCAGGCAGAATTTCAGTTGCTACCTTATCCATCCCTGGATTAGCCAACCCAACTGAATTCATGATGCCGGCTTGTGTATTGATAATCCAAGGTTGCGGGTTACCACGACGTTCATCAACCGTTGTTGTCTTCAAAACCAACGCACCCATCTTGTTCAAATCAAAATCCTTCATGTGGTCAAGTCCGTAATAAAAGGAACCTGATGACGGCATGAATGGGTTCTTCAAATCCAAACCTGGTAGTTGTACTGCAAATCGATCTTCAGTCATGATAAATTCTCCCTCTTTCCTATATGTATCCCAGCCGTAGCCGGGTATTTTTTATCTGTTAGGCCATTGGCGTAACAGCGAATGATTGTGATTCCAAAACGCTCAACAAGGCCGCCACCGTATCGAATGCCGTGAACAATGGCACCGCATTTTCAATGGCTGCGTTACGAATCAAACGACCATCTGACATCGTCGTTCCGTCTTGACGCGTGGTGTTCACAACGATTTGTAGCTTACCTTCACGCATTGCCGTCACAGCATTGTTATCAGTTTCGCTAATCTTATCCAACACCTCAACACGCAAACCGTTCTGCGCGAAGAATGCGCCCGTTCCAGCCGTAGCAACCAGTTGGAAACCAAGGTCATCGAAGCGACGTGCCAAGGCCAAGGTTTCACCCTTGTCTTCGTCAGCGACCGTGAACAGCACGTTACCAAATGTTGGCACCTTAACATTTGATGCCACGAATGCCTTATACAACGCCTTTTCGAAAGTTGAATCCGATCCCATGACTTCACCAGTTGACTTCATTTCTGGTCCAAGCAATGAGTCAACATCTGGCAACTTCGTGAATGAGAAGATTGGTGCCTTCACGTGAACTGTCTTTGGCTCAGGAATGACACCCGTTTCAAAGCCCATGTCAGCCAATCGCTCTCCTAGCATGACGCGCGTTGCCAATTGCGCCAACTTCAAGTGCGTCACCTTTGAAATGAATGGCACTGTACGTGAGGCACGTAGATTAACTTCAATAACGTATGCCGTATCCTCATGAATAACAAATTGGACGTTCATCAAGCCGACCGTGTTCATTGCCTTAGCCAAGTCGATTGACGCAGCCACCATCTCATCCTTCACCTTTTGTGAAAGCGTTTGAGCTGGATAAACTGACATTGAGTCACCTGAGTGCACACCAGCACGCCCAATGTGTTCCATGACACCAGGAATAATCACCGTTTCACCGTCTGACAAAACATCGACTTCCGCTTCTGAACCCATCAAATATGAGTCAATCAAAACCGGGTGATCATTTGAGACTTGCACGGCACGTCCCATGTAATCCGTCAATTCGTCTGGGTTCGTCACAATTTCCATGGCGCGGCCACCCAAAACGTATGATGGACGTACTAGGACTGGATAACCAACTTCATCCGCTGCAGCCAATGTGCCAGCCACAGTTGTTGCCGTCTTACCAACTGGTTGTGGCAAACCAAGTTGCTTAATCACTTGGTCAAACTCTTCACGATCTTCAGCGCGGTCTAGGTCCGCAACCGTCGTTCCCAAAATTTGCACACCATGTTCAGCAAGTGGTGCGGCCAGGTTAATCGCCGTTTGACCACCGAATTGCACGACAACACCCTTTGGTTGCTCTAGCTCGATAACGTTCATCACATCTTCCAACGTCAATGGTTCGAAGTACAACTTATCTGAAACTGAGAAATCAGTTGATACCGTTTCAGGATTTGAATTCATGATAATGGCTTCGTAGCCCGCGGCTTGGATCGCCTTCACCGCATGCACCGTCGCATAATCGAATTCAACACCTTGTCCGATACGGATTGGTCCAGACCTCAATACAAGGACGCTTTCCTTATCCGTCACAACTGACTCATTTTGCTGTTCATAAGTTGAGTAGTAGTACGGCGTTTGTGATTCAAACTCAGCCGCCACCGTATCAACCATCTTGTAGACCGGTTGGAGCCCCATTGCTTGGCGCATTGCGCGCACTTCAGCGACTGTCTTGCCCCAGAATCCAGCAATCGTCTTATCTGCAAACCCGTTACGCTTGGCCAATTCAAGTGTGTCAGCATCCCCAACGTTTTGCTTCAACGCTTGTTCTAGCTCGACCAAGTGCAATACCTTATCCAAGAAGAAATAATCAATCTTCGTGCGGTTGTGGCCATCATCAATTGACACACCGCGGCGGAACAAATCTGCAATCATGAACAAACGATCATCACGTGCTGGCATCAACGCATCTAGCAAATCCGCATCCGTCGTGTTATCAAACGTAATGTCGCTCAAGCCTGTCGCACCAATTTCTAGTGAACGAACGGCCTTGTTCATAGCTTCCTCGATGTTACGACCGATGGCCATCACCTCACCAGTTGCCTTCATTTGCGTTCCCAAATGACGGTCAGCTGTCGCAAACTTATCGAATGGCCAGCGTGGAATCTTAACGATAACGTAGTCCAAAGCTGGCTCGAACTCAGCCATTGTCGTACCCGTTACTGGGTTAATGATTTCATCCAACGTCAATCCCACCGCAATCTTGGCTGCCATCTTGGCAATTGGATAACCCGTTGCCTTTGACGCCAAAGCAGATGAACGAGATACACGTGGGTTAACTTCGATAATGTAGTACTTAAATGACTCAGGATCCAAGGCCATTTGGATGTTAACCCCACCCTCAATCTTCAAGGCACGGATAATCTTCAAGGCCGCATCACGCATCATTTGTAACTCGCGGTCAGCCAACGTTTGTACCGGCGCAACCACGATTGAATCACCTGTGTGAATCCCAACTGGATCAAAGTTTTCCATCGAAGCCACAATCAAGGCGTTGTCAGCGGCATCACGCATCACTTCGAATTCAATTTCCTTGAAACCGGCGATTGAACGCTCAATCAACACTTGCGTAACCGGTGACAATTCCAAACCGTTCGCTGAAATTTCAACCAATTGTGCGTGGTCGTTGGCGATACCACCACCAGTTCCACCTAGCGTGTAGGCTGGACGCACGATCACTGGGTAACCGTGCTCGTCGGCAAACGCCACCGCTTCTTCAACTGTCGTCGCAATCGTTGATTCGGGCACCGGCTCATTTAAGCGATCCATCAAGTCCTTAAACTCTTCGCGATCTTCAGCCTCTTGAATGGCTGATAGCTTCGTTCCCAAAAGTTCGATGTTCAACTCGTCCAAGATGCCTGCTTCAGATAAATCCTTGGCCATATTCAAACCGGTTTGACCACCCAGCGTTGGCACGATGGCGTCAGGACGTTCCTTGCGCAAAATGCGTTCCAAGAATTCCAATGACAACGGCTCGATGTAAACCTTATCTGCCATCTCAGTGTCAGTCATGATTGTAGCTGGGTTTGAGTTAACCAAAACTACTTCATAACCTTCTTCTTTCAATGACATCGCCGCTTGCGTACCTGAGTAATCAAATTCAGCCGCTTGTCCAATGACAATTGGTCCTGAACCGATAACCAAAACCTTCTTAATGTCCTCGCGCTTAGGCATGTGCCGCCCCCTTCTTCTCTTCAGCAATCATATCCAAAAATTGGTCAAACAAGTATTCAGCATCGTGTGGACCAGGCGCAGCATCTGGGTGGAATTGCACTAAGAATGCTGGGTGGTTCTTCAAACGAACGCCTTCAACGGTGTGGTCGTTAATTTCTTCGTGTGTGATTTCAAGGTTCGTTCCAACAATTGATTCAGCTGAAACAGCGTATCCGTGATTTTGTGACGTGAAGTCAACGCGACCGTTCGTAAAGTTGCGCACCGCGTGGTTAAAGCCATGGTGACCAAACTTCAACTTGTACGTTTCTGCCCCGTTAGCGAGTGAGAATAGTTGGTGACCCAAGCAAATTCCCATCAATGGCAAGCGGTCTTGCAACGTACGAATGACATCTAAGACACCTTCAACTGATTCAGGATCACCAGGTCCGTTTGAAAGCAACACACCATCCGGATTCATATCCAAGATTGTCTTCGCATCAACGTCAGCCGGGAATACCATGACATTCACACCACGCTTAGACAACGCACGTAGAATTGAATTCTTCAAGCCAAAATCAATCATCGCAATTGAGACACCTTCTGTTGGATTCACATAAGTTGTCTTCGTCGTTACTTCGGCAACTTGTTGGTTTGAAAGTTGCGTTGCTTGCAAGTCAGCAACCGTTGTCTCCGTTACTTCGTCAACAATCGTCGCCTTCATAACACCGTAATCACGGAGTTCCTTCGTCAAAGCACGCGTATCAATACCCGTCAAGCCTGGCAAATCCATCGCTTCGGCCCATTCCGCAATTGACATTTGTGAACGCCAGTTCGATGGGCGACGCGCAATTTCGTGCGTGACAATCGCCGATGCAGCGGGCTTCAATGATTCAAAATCATCACGGTTAATCCCGTAATTACCAATCAATGGGTACGTAAACGTCAAAATTTGACCGTGATAAGACAAGTCAGTAATTGATTCTTGGTAGCCTGACATGCCTGTGTTAAAAACCAATTCTCCAATAACTGGCTTCAATGATCCGACCCCTTCGCCGGCATACACTGAACCATTTTCCAAAACCAGATAGCGCTTCATGTTCTTCCCCTTATGCTTCATAGACAACGTCGCCGGCAACTACCGTCAACACTGTTTGTCCGTAAATTGTTTTCCCGATAAATGGTGTATTCACACCCTTTGATACAAATTCATCTGCCGTAATTGTGTGGGCCGTCTCTAAATCAAACAGCGCCAAGTCCGCGATTTCGCCGACAGCTAGTGTCGTTGGCGCTGGCAAATTGAACACCTTGGCCGGTTGCGACACCATCCAGTTTAGTAGCTGTTCCAAGCTCGCAATTCCTGGCTTAACCAAGTGCGTGTATAGCAATTGGAAACTCGTTTCAATGCCAGTAATACCAAACGCAGCCTCAACAAATGAACGTTCCTTTTCTTCGACGCTGTGTGGCGCATGGTCAGTCGCAACCATATCAATCGTGCCGTCTAGCAATCCTGCGATTACAGCAGCGCGATCTTCTGGCGCACGTAGCGGTGGGTTCATCTTAAACAAGGCGTTGTCACCATTAATATCGTTTTCATCCAACAACAAGTGGTGTGGTGAAACTTCCGCTGTCACCTTCACGCCCATTTGCTTTCCCATACGTACCAAGGCAACTGATTCCTTCGTTGACAAGTGAGCGACGTGGTAATGCACCCCAGCAGCCTTGGCTAATACCAAGTCACGCGCTAGTTGTGATGATTCAGCCAATGGGTCAATCCCGGGTAGACCAAGTTCTTCAGAACGCTTGCCAAGGTTCATCACCCCACCGTTCATCAAAGATTCATCTTCCAAGTGCGCCACCAATGGACGGTTAACAGATGCAGCCGCCTTCATTGCCGTTAGCATTGTGGCTGCGGTTTGAACGCCCTTACCATCATTCGTGAAGGCAACCGCACCGGCATCGGCCAACGCTTGAATGTCGCTCACATCATCTGAGGTCAAGCCTTCCGAAATCGCAGCATATTGTTCAATGTGCACAACACCATCACTCGCATTCTTAGCTTGGACTTGTTGGAACGCCGAAACCGTTGCTGGTACTGGATTCAAGTTTGGCATTGCTGCTACTGTCGTAAATCCGCCACGCGCTGAGGCCTTTGACCCAGTTGCAATTGTTTCCTTATATTCAAACCCTGGCTCACGGAAGTGCACGTGAATGTCAACCAAACCTGGCGTTAGCAAAGTGCCCTTTGCATCAATCACGCGGTCAGCTTGTGCATCCAAAACCACGTCAATCGCTGCAATCTTACCATCCACAACCAATACGTCTTGGTTAATCAATTCATCATCATGTGACACAACTTGTGCATTCTTAATTAGCAAACTTGCCATGTTATTTCTCCTCAGTTAAAGCGTTCAAAATCGCCATGCGGGCATAGACACCGTTTGTCATTTGTTGGAAGATACGTGACTTACTTGCCTCAACCAATTGATCCGCAATTTCTACCCCGCGGTTAACTGGTGCTGGGTGCATCACGATTGCTGAATCCTTCAATGTGTTATAGCGTTCTTCTGTCAAACCGTATTCAAAGTGGTACGTAATTGGTGAAAAGTCTGCATTCTCAACGGTTGCAATGCGTTCGTGTTGCACACGTAGCAACATCACGACATCCAAGTCGGCTAAATCATCATCAAACGTCGTATACGTGCCGAACTGGTCAAAATCTGCTGGGTACCAGTCTTCCGGACCAGCAAATGAAACCGTTGCGCCTAGTCGTTGCAAAATTTCAGCATTCGAACGAGCCACGCGTGAGTGTGATAAGTCACCAACAATGCGGACCTTCAATCCTTCGAACTTACCAAACTCTTCATAGATAGTGACCAAATCCAACAGGCTTTGTGATGGGTGTTGGCCGTTACCGTCACCAGCGTTAACAAGCTGTGGCATGTAAGGTGTTGCTTCCTTAATCAGTGGCGCATACCAGTCATTGATCTTGTGGCGCAGCACCACAACGCTTACCCCGATGGCTCCCAGCGTCTTAAGCGTATCGCTCAAGCTCTCACCTTTTTGAGTTGAGCTGGTCTGTGGGTCAATCATGACCTGGTGCCAACCTAGGTTCGTTTCGGCAACTTGGAAGCTCGAATGTGTGCGCGTTGAATTTTCAAAAAAAGATTGGCGACCAATCGATTTGACTGTTCAACACCCTTTGATCCGTTCTTATAAGCCAACGCATCTGCAATCAAAGTCATAATCGTCTCGGTTGGTAAATCGTTCAAGTTAACAAAATGCCGCATGTGCCACTCCTTTTCTGCAATAAAAAAGCCTCGTGAATCCAGTGATTCACGAGGCTGTGCTTCTGATTAGTCTGGTGGTAGTCCTTCCCCATGCGAGTGTTGAATTTCCCCTGTACCCCTAATCAACGCAACCCTTTGTAGCCTCACGGGACTAAAAATTTAAAAGGTTATTTGTTGTTGAAAATACTATAGCACGGGCATTTCATGACGTAAATATGTGGCAGTAGCACTTAGCGGTTTTACCGCTTAGTGCTACAAGGGGTAAAGGTGTACGCGGCAAAGCCGTGGACTCCGCCCGCCACTATTTTGACACTCCTCGTTTAGCGGGCCAAAAGAAGCCCCCAGCCACTCCGGCCGACAGGACGGACACAAACCACCCACCAACGAAAAAACACCACAACCCGAAGATTGCAGTGCTTGTGATTAGCTAATTTGTGCTTCTTGTTCACGGGCCATAAAGACGTCGTCATTGACGCGGATCATGTGTCCACGCAATTGGAACTCTTCAACACCCTTTGAGATAAACTTGGTCAATTGCATCTTACCAACGTGGAGGTACGCAGCTAGTTCAGCTTGCGTGCGGAAACGGTGTTCACCGTCGACTTCATAACGCCACTCGTTGGCTGCTTTTTGCCATTGTTCATGTGCCCATGCCACTACTTCAGGGTGATCCAAATCACCACCGTACTCGGCCGCGCGCTTCATCATCTCAGGAATCCAATTCATGTCTCCACCTCTCACTTTCTATCTCTTCTTTTTTTCATTTGCCCCTTGGCTATGAACTAAGATTAAGACATAAGTGCGGGTATCTACCTAAAAGTGCCAGAATTGACACAAATATCGCAACTTTTTTTATTCGTCAAGCGAATCGTTTTGCATTTGTTCAATTCCGTTAATCAAATTGAAGTGATGACGAAGCGTATCGGCAATGAAATTCCGTTCGTTTTTAAAGAGTTGATTCCCCGTTAGGTGCTGATAGTCACAGACGAAATCCTCGAAAGCAGCTAAACCGACTTCGGGATAGTCGAAGAACATTTGATAAACCCGGTAATCATCTAGGCGCCAGCGCCAGGTTGCAAACGTGAAAATACGTGGGTCACGTTGGACCTCGCCTTCCGCGATTTTTAGAATGCGGTCAAAGGCTTCGCGATTGTCTTCAAGCAAATACTTCAACAATACAAACTCAGTGTTATTTAAAATCGAACTAATTGGTGCACGGAATACCTGGCGATTATGCATATACTCATCCGCAATCCCGAGTCGTTTGATGATGAGGTCGATATCATCCAAATCAACAAACGAATACGTCACCAGGCGATGTTCTGCTTCATGCCATTCGTCCAAATGTAGTAAGTAATCCGTAATGGTTTTGGCCAAGTCAATTTGGATAATGCTCGTTGGATCAAAATCGGACAGTTGCTGATTCACATAGACCTGGAACTCCAACGCCGTTTCATAATCGGCATGATTACCCGTGCGACCATACTCAGCGAGTGCCTGTTCAGCTACGGTTTGATAGTCGTACGGATTAACATCAAAGGCTGCAAAACGATTTTTAGCCTTGGGGTTTGGGTTCACCTGGAAAAACACTGTTAAATCCGCTGGCAACAATCTCAAGTACTTCATCATATCGAACAAGTCTTCCAAACGAATCGCCACTTCTTGGTGAATAATCCGGTACAACTTGGAACGCGTGACCCCATACTGCGTTAATTCACTACTATTGATATGTTTGCCCTTAATCAAATAACGCAGGGCGACCCCAAAACTATCTGGCATTTCCGCCTTGGGTAAGTCATCATACGTCGTTGAAAACATACTTGGTGCGTCGTGTTTCATGTGGTGTCGCTTCATCGTGAGCGCTTGCCAGAGTCCAGGGAATGACATCGTGTCATATGTCATTCGTACTTCCTGACTACCTCGCTTAACAGCCACTGCAATCCATTCCGCGAATTGGCGCTCAGCTGCCGGACTATTTTCAATGTAATACGACTTCAGCATCTTGGCGAATTGACGGACCATAAACAACTCAACGTTCGATGGTCGCGCTGGCTGGTTAATAATGGCATCCAACACAAACAGCATCGTCGGTAACGATTTCAGCGTTGGGCGCATCAAATGTACGAGCGCATAATAATGAATACGCAAAATCGTTAAGTAGATTGGTATTGGCATGTAGCCTGCGAATATCCCGATACTCTTAGTGAAGATTTCATACATTCGATAGAAACGCTTTGGGGTCAACTTATCCGCGATAATTGAAAACAGTTGAATTTCAAAGAACGTAAACAACTGATAATCTTTCAGTTCTTCATAGATAGCTGTCACAAACGGTTTGCAGTCTACGCCCTGCTTATGCGCAATCAGATATTGAAACGCCTGATTATATTGGAAATAAGCCACCAATTGCGTACGCTGGTATTTTTCCCACAAAGCTTTTTGGTAAACCTCTAATTCAGTTAACGTCAAATCACGGGCACGCAGTAAATTCAATGTAAACGGCGCCTGCACAACATCAGTATCCACAACTAGTTCGGCAAATGAAATCGTCAGCACATCCATTAAAATCTGCAGATCACTGATTGCCAAATCACGTTCGCCGCGAACAAAAGCAAAATATTTACTTTTCGAAATCCCGTTATCCACAATTGTTTGGACAGAAACGTTCTTGTTTTTACGAATTTCATTAATCCGTTCGGCAATCATCTGCGTCATGGTGGCTTCTCCTTTCATCATTTCCTTCATGATACCCACAAACTATGAAAAAAGCGGGCGATTTTGTCTCATTTTTGATACTTTCCGTTAAATGGGACTTACAGCTAGCTATACTAATAACATCAAGAGAAAAGAGATGAGGATTTTCATGAAGAATTTGATGCCAAACTGGATGTTGACACAAATGCCCGCCACTACGCGCGCAACATACGAAGCACACGTTGAGACGACTAAGAAAGCCTTGAAGAAGTAGCAAAAACGACCCGCACAATTTTGTGCGGGTCGTTTTTTTAGGCTAGACCATATATGTCATTGATGTCGTTAAGCAACACTTGGTATCGTGATGTGATGAATGCCTTGCCTGTTAACATCTGGTAATCCGTAAAGAAACGTTCTAGTTGGCGCATTGCCTCAACCGGATCATCGAAAAATGTCGCGCACAAATTATTCACTGCCATTCGTGTGCGCCAATTTGCCCACTGCATAATTTTACTGTCGCCAGCAGCGGCCCGGTTCATAACGGTCAAAATCTTCTCAAAACGTGTTTGATCTCGCTTGAGTAGCGCCTGAATCAAGACCGGCTCCAAGTCGTGGAGCACCACATTAAGCGGCGTCCGGAAGATGTCGCGATTTTCCACGTGACGACTTAAAAATAGTGCCCGGTAAATAACATCTTCAATATCCTCGCAATCCAGCATTGCCCAACGCGCAACACGGTGATCGGCTTCCTGCCAAACTTGTAGACTATCCAGATAGCCTTGTACGTCGCGCGCCAACTGGGCAGCATTATCGGATAGTAACCATTTATCCACTAGATGTTGCCCTGCTAGGCCTCGATAGGTAAAACTATTCAACAAGTGACGCGGATTTTCAGTACGTTCATACGCATCTTCTTCCGTTTGAATCATCGTTTTAAAATCATCGGCCGTGCAAGCGGCGAACGAGTCATTCCAGTCCACGCCAGGTGTCCGAACGGTTAGCTTGGCATATACCGTGATATCAGTCGGCTCAACTCGTAGAATATGCATCATCTTAAGCATTTCCGTCAACGTCATTAATTCCGGTTGGTCAACAATCGTATCCAATCGTTGCTTGGAAATACCGAAACTCAGCAATTCATCTTTAGAAATGCCCTTCACCTTGCAAATATCCGCCACACTATCACGAATATTTTCATTCAACGAGACAAACGTTTGATCTTCATACGGCTTGGTAAACAAACTCTTGCCATCATTTTTCAAGTGACGACGCTTAGACGTGACCACTTGCCAAATGCCAGCTAAATCAAATGTCATTTCACCAAATGACATTAACGCAACTTGTCGGCGTTGTGCCGCTTCAATGAATATCCGGAACTCATTTTCCGCATGAACCGGATTGCCAAAGAAATATTCTTCTAAGAGTTCAGCATAATGAGCCAGCATGCGTAATTCCAAGTTACCCGCGTTATTCGGTTGCTTGGAAATGGCATGCAAAACAAAACGCATTGTTTCAACCGAATTCACTGAGTCATGAATCAACAACACCAAGGCACGATAATGAACGCGCAGCACAAGCTCACCGACCCGTTGTGGAATGTAACTCGTGAATTCTGGAACGCTACGGATAAAAATTTCATACAGCGGGTAGAATTCAGACGCCCGCAACACTGGTGCGAGTTGTGAGAATACCTGCATTTCAAAATGAGTAAACATATGATAGCGCGACAGCTCAGCCAAAATAGCATCTAGTGGCTCACGATATGATTCCTGCACACGTCGCTTATACAAAATATCGAACGTCAAAGCAATCAAATGAAAGCCCTTATAACCAGTATTACGATACTCTTGTTCTGTCTTATCACGCTTTTGTGACAGTTCTTCAGCCGACATCGTTTGCGCGCCATCTAGCTGTACACCATGGGTGTCATCCCATTCATCCGTATCCATCCACAGCTCGGCAAATGACATCGTCAACAAATCAAGCATCGTTGTGATTTCCCCAAGCGTAATGTTGTCATTACTATGCACAAACTGGCGATAGCGATCAGCCGAAATACCATTTAGGGCAACAGTTTCAAGCGAAACGTGCTTGGCATTTCGAGCCGTATTTAATTTTTCAACAATTGTAGCCAAGTTACACCCCTCCCCAAGGTTTAAGTTCTTTAAGGATATGGTAACTATACAAAAAAAGCAACAATCGCACTGGATTGTTGCTTAGATGGTTAACTAACCTGATTTTCAGTGAGGATTTTCTGAATGACCTCATCCATTTCTGGTGTTTTCGTCCATTCAGTGTATTCCTTGATGGCTACCATCTCTGGAATTTCAAAATTCTCATTTACATACTTTTCATACTTTTCAACGTTTCCTGAGTGCGGAATATTAATCTTAAGAATGCGGACACTCTTAATCATCCCCTGCTCAGCCGCGTACTCAGCTTGACCATTATGCAATAGATTTCCAATTTCTTTGTAGGTCGAGCCATCATTACGCGTAATTTCTTCAATGATATCAAGCGTTTGATACTCTGCAGCCATTATTAGTCTACCCCAACTTCTTTACGTACAACCGCAACGATACGGTCAACGTACTCACCAACAAGTTCTTCAGTTTGTGCTTCGGCCATGACACGCAACAAGTCTTGCGTACCTGAAGGACGAACTAGAACACGACCATTGTCGCCCATCTCAGCTTCGACTTCAGCAATCACTTGCTTGATAGCTTCGTTTGCCAACGCAGCCTTCTTGTCTTGTACCTTCACGTTAACCAACTTTTGTGGGAATACCGTCATCTCAGCCGCAAGCTCTGACAACTTCTTACCCGTTGACTTCATGACGTGCAACAATTGCAACGCCGTCAACATACCGTCTCCAGTCGTTGACCAGTCCAAGAAGACCACGTGACCAGATTGCTCACCACCAAGGTTGTAACCTGACTTCAACATCTCTTCAACAACGTAACGATCACCAACCGCCGTCTTAACAGATGAAATGTTGTGCTCAGCCATCGCCTTGTACATCCCAATGTTTGACATAACGGTCGTCACAATTGTGTCTTGCTTCAAACGACCGTGCTCTGACAAGTACTTACCCGTGATAAACATCACCTTGTCACCGTCAACGATGTCACCGTTTTCGTCAACGGCAATCAAACGGTCACCGTCACCGTCAAAGGCCAACCCAACTTGGGCACCATTTTCAACCGTGAACTTAGCAATTGCTTCTGGGTGTGTTGAACCAACGCCCTTGTTGATGTTCAACCCATCTGGTGATGTTGCCATCGTAACGAAATCGGCACCCATATCAGCAAACAAGTTTGCGACAAGACCTGATGTTGCACCATTGGCAGCATCAATGGCAATATTCATGCCATCCAAGTTATCAGGAATCGTTGTTTGCAAGTACTCAAGGTACTTGGCAGCGCCTTCTGGGAAGTCTGAAACAGTTCCCAAACCTTCAGCAGCTGGACGAGGCAACGTATCCTCTGGTGCATCCAACAACGCTTCAATTTCAGCTTCCAATTCGTCTGACAACTTGAAACCATCAGCACCAAAGAACTTGATACCGTTATCTTCAGCAGGGTTGTGTGACGCTGTGATTTGTGCACCAGCATCAGCCTTTTGTGCACGAACCAAGTAAGCAACACCTGGCGTTGAAATAACGTTCAAACGCAAGATTTCAATTCCAACAGAAAGCAAACCAGCAATCAATGCATGTTCAAGCATTTGACCAGACATACGTGTATCACGTCCTACCAACACACGTGGGCGACGTCCTTCAGCGTGACGCGTCAATACCGCACCACCCATTCGTCCTAGTCGAAAAGCCAACTCAGGCGTTAGCTCCTTGTTCGCGATACCGCGAACCCCATCTGTTCCAAAGTAATGTAATTCAACCATGTCTTAATTTTGCTCCTTCGGCGTAATTGTAATCGTTACTGTCGTTGGATCAACGCTGTCTGTACCTTCTGGCGTGTTAACAGTAATCGTCTGTGATGACGCACTTGTAACGCCAGACAAATCAACAGTAACTGGAATTTCCTTTAATTTGTTTAATACATCAATCTTACCACGAACCGTGATTTCATTCACAGAGCCTGTAAGATCGAAATTATCGGCATTGCCGTTCTTTGTTTTAATTGCAATCGGCACTTGCTTCGTGCCTGTTCCAGCAGAAACTGGAATCTTCACCGTCGTCACTTGTGGTGAAATCGCCACGTCAACCACGTGACCATTCACATCAAGCGCTTGCAGATTAACTTCCTGTGAAATAGATTTCTTCGTATCACGTTGCAAATTAACCGCAGCGACAACGCTTGCAACTGAATCAATTGCACTTTGACGTCCCATCAATTGCACGTTATTCACTGAAGATGTCACCGTACCAACTGTGTAACCATCAGCAATCGCATCCTTATTGTAGTCCGTGTGGACCGTGTAATAAGCAGACGTACGCTTGTATATAGTAATCGTTAGTTTCTGCTTCGCTAGCTTATAAGTCAAATCGCGATTCAACCCTGAAACTTTCAAAGCAACTGTGTGCTCACCATCAGTCAACTTCTTCAAATCAGCATAGACTTGGAAGTTCTTAGTGTTCTTAGCGGCCGTTACTAACGCTGATGAACCCGTTAGCGTCACATCAACCGTATCCGGCACCCCGTTAATGTAATAGTCATCTGTATCAATCCCCGTCAATTGCACAGGTACTGCGACAGTTTCCGTTTTAGAGGATACCATCCCTTTGAGCAACCCCGTGGTAGACTCGCTCGTCGCAGTCTTCGTACGCGTTGTCCCATTAGATTGGCCGTCCGCGTAGGCCGACATTAAGATGGCAACAAGCAAAGTCGCAACAACATAGACAATTTTGTCATATCCTTTTTTCATGTTACTTCTCACCTCGCTTACCAAATGGCATCACGCGTGACCACCATGTCTGCTTGACATCCCCATCAGCTGGCACCAACTGACGTGTTAAGTACTTGCGATAGTCTTCGCGAGATAGTGATTGCATCAATTCCGCATTACGCGTGATTGAGACATCCCCTGTTTCTTCCGACACAACAATCGTTAGGGCATCCGTTACTTCCGAAATACCCACTGACGCACGGTGACGAGTTCCCAATTCCTTGGGAATCGTTGGATTATCAGACAAAGGCAAGTAAGCCGCAGCTGCTGCCAGTCGTGCGTCCTTAATGATAACCGCGCCATCGTGCAACGGCGTATTCGGGATAAACGTATTAATCAATAATTGACTTGAAACTTCAGCATCAATTTTAATACCCGTTTCAATGTATTCTTCCAAACCGGTTTCCATTTCAATTGAAATCAAGGCCCCGATATGACGCTTTGACATATATTGAATGGCATCATCCAGTTCATTAATCAAACGCGTTTCTTGTTGGTAAGCTTGCTTTTGCTTGAACAAAGCTGAGCGTCCCAAGTGTTCCAAACCACGACGAATTTCTGGCTGGAACACAACCACCAATGCAATAACTCCCCAATTAATGATTTGATCAGTCAACCAGGAAATGGTCGTCAAACCAACATACCAACTGATTAGCTTAACCGCGATAACGATACCAACACCACGTAGCAACGTGACGGCTTTCGTTCCGCGAATCAACATCATTAAGCGGTACAACAGCCACCAAACGATGACAATATCGATAATACGGACGACGCTAATAGTTTTTATGAGTGATTCAAAATCAATGTTCATAACGTCCCCCTATTCTTCTTCATCAGTCAACATACCAGCTTCAGCAAAGTTAATCATCTGACGAATATTCAACCCCGTCTCCGCTGAGATAAAGTGTGCGTCGTACAAATGTTGCGTCGCTTCACGTTGGGCATTCAAACCGGCAACTTCTAGGTCCATGCGAACCAAGGCTTCTTGTTGCGGACCACCATGGTCATGCTTGTCGTGCTCAAGGCGTGAACGGTACGTAATAATCAAATTGTAAGCTGCCGTTTGATCAGTCTTTGAAGCTTGACCAGCTTCACTCTCAAGATAATCCGAAATCGCAGCAATCGCTTCCTTAGCCGCCTCATGACGGGCGACCTTGTACTCGGCAATCAAGCGATCAGATGAATCATCACTCAACCAAACACGAATTGAACGTCGTGTCATGATAACAAACCGCTTCAACTGACGCCACGTGCGCTTGCGCTTATCGTGCGTCACCAAGTCGTCCAAGTCAGCTTCCATACGATCAATACGACGGTTTTCACTCGCAAAGACCAGTGGCGTAATACGCTCTTCAACTAATAGCTTTCGTAGCGCACTACGCTCAGCATCCAACGCAATTTCACGTAGGTTGATTTCAGCCTTCAAAATTGGGCTCAACTTATCCGCCTTCATAAAGCGCATCTGCAACTGACGAATTTGCATTTGGTAACGCAAAATAATTTCGTAGGCAATCGCTTGATTTGATTCACGACGACGTGTCTCAATTTCACGAACCGCTGACTGCAACACATAAACACGCGCACGTGCTTCAGACATGTGTTGGGCAACGACCGGATGCGCTTCTGTGTCACCAGGTGGCACCTGTGTCTTTGGCTTTTCAGCCAACAGTGGCAAGAAGACAACCGCAGCCAACAACGAAATGATAATCGCAATCGCAGCAATAAATAGCATCAGTGAACGTTGTGGGAATGGTAACCCTGAGTCTGTCATCAATGGCACAGACAACACACCGGCCATTGTCACGGCACCACGGACACCTGATAATCCTGACAACAACGCCACACGCCAAGAAGCGGTTTCGTTCTTGTGGTTCTTCAAGCGAACCCATTGGTTAATGTATGTCCAAATCACACGCATACCGAAGATGACCAGCCACGTAATGACAGCATATAGCAACGCCATTGGTAGTGAAACTGAATTTCCGAGGTTCGTCGCCAATGGCAATTCAATTCCCAAGATAACGAAAATATAGCCATTCAAAAGATAACCAAACACGTTCCAGGTATTGATACCAACCACGTGCAACTCACCAGAATAATCTGCGTCATTCTGCGTGTGCAAATTCTGGACAATAGCAGCCACCACGACTGCGATAACACCAGATGTGTGTAATTCTTCCGCCAAAAGGTAAACCAAGAATGGTGTGAACAGTTGTAACACCACGCGGAAGACAACATCAGTATTACCGTGAGCTGATAACCAGTCGCCCAAGGTGTTCAATGCAAATCCCAATACTAATCCAACAACCGTTCCCATCAAAGAGATGTATAGGAAGTTAGATGTTGCGGCAAAAAGTGAGAACGTTCCCGCTGAGGCAGCTGCGACAGCAAACTTGAATCCCACCAAACCACTGGCATCGTTAATCAAACTTTCACCAGCAACCAAGTGCATGATTGATGGTGGTAATTTAGCCTGCTTGGCAATCGCTGCCACGGCCACCGGATCAGTCGGCGACAAGATAGCCGCGATGGCCAAAGCGACCGGTAATGGTAGCTCCGGTACCAAAGCATAAATAATAAATCCGCCTAAGATTGTCGTAATAAATACCAATAAAATGGCTCCGCGAAGCTCCCAAAGTTCTTTCTTTGGAAAGCGCCAAGCATCGGAATACAAAAGCGGTGCAATAAACAGCAACAAGAACCATTCTGTCTCTAACTCAACGTGTAGATTAAAAAACAAAGCGGCCAGCAGACCCAAAGCGATTTGGATCAAGCTGACCGGCACACGTTTGAGGAAGTGAGACAAAATATTACTAATGACCACCAATGACGTTAATGCCACTATGGTTTGTAATAACTCCATAAATCCTCCCCTAATTCAATTACAAATTACAATCCCAAAATGCGCACTTCAGTTTCCAAATCAACGCCAAACTTTTCCTTGACGACTGATTGCACGTGCTTAATCACGTTGATGTAATCTGAACCGGTTGCATCCCCACGATTTACAATGAAGCCTGCGTGCTTTGTTGACACTTGTGCGCCCCCAATTTGGAAGCCTTGCAAGCCAGCATCCATAATCAATGTGCCAGCAAAGTAACCTTCTGGACGCTTGAACACAGAACCGCAAGATGGGAACTCCAAAGGTTGCTTACTTGCACGCTTTTGGTTGAAATCTTCCATCTTGGCTTCAATTTCAGCACCATCTCCTGGTTCCAACTTAAATGTTGCGGCCAAGATGACATCGCCGGTTTCTTGTACCAAACTGTGGCGGTAGGCAAATGCCAATTCTTCGTTTGTGTACGTCTTAATTTCACCAGTTGGCGTCATAACGTCAGCTGATTCAAGCCATTCATCAACCTGACCACCGTAAGCGCCTGCGTTCATGTAAACGGCACCACCAACGGAACCGGGGATACCTGCAGCCCACTCGATACCTGACAAATCATGTTCACGAGCTACTTGGGTCACATCAATAATGGCAGCTCCAGCATGGGCTTTAATGCGCGTACCAGATACTGCGATGTCAGTCATCTTAGTCAAGAAAATAACTAAGCCCACTAGACCAGCATCCGTAATAATCAAGTTAGACGCATTTCCAAGGACTGTCACCGGCATTTCATTGTCGTTGGCGTACAACAAGACATCACGTAACTCTTCGTCATCATGTGGCCAGAATGCCCATTCGGCATTTCCACCAACTCGTGTGTTTGTGTATGCTGACAAATCAACGTTTTGTTGAATTTCTAGCCCTGGAAAGGCTGTCTTTAGTTGTGTTGTCATCACTCTTTCTCCGCTAAATAACTTTTACTAATTGTTTCAATGGATCAACCCCGAATTGCTCAGCTTGTGTCACCAAGATGCGTGCTGCTGCAACCGTATCATCCAAAGCGTTGTGGTGGTGTTCCAAATCAATGTTCAACGCAGCTGCAACTGTGTTCAGCTTGTGATTTGGTAGTTGGGGATACAACTTGTGTGAGGTACGGACAGTGTCCAACGACAAATAATGTGGCGCTGAAATACCATAGTGTCCTAACGTCTCACGCAATACCCCATTATCAAATGGCGCATTGTGCGCAATCACTAATTGATTTGGTGTATAAAATTGCTTGATGTGATCCCATACTGCTGGAAACTTCGGTGCATCAGCAACATCCGCTTCCGTAATACCGTGAATTTTGGTATTGCGGGCATCGAAATATGATTCCGGCTTAATTAACGTATAAAATTCATCAACGAGTACATTGTCGCGCACCACCACAAGTGCCATTGAAACGGCACTATGACGCTGTGCACTCGCTGTTTCAAAGTCCATTGCGACAAAATTCATGTTATCTATTCCTCAATTGTTAGTTTCTAATGTCGAGCATCATATCAAAGGCTGCTACCGGCTTGCCTGCACCGTCAAGGACGATTGCATCAGAACCAGCTACGCGCTCAAAGCCAAACTTCTCATAAATATGAATAGCCGGCGCGTTATGTGCTTGCACCGTCAAACGGATGATATCGACTGAGCTATAATCAGTTGCCCAATCCAACATTTCCGCAATCAAGGCTTGGGCCAAGCCAAAGCCTTGATAAGCTTCAAGTACTGCCACACCTACTTCCACTTCGCGTGGTTGATTTGGTAACGCAGCCGCTGAAATAATGCCAAACAAGTCACCTTCGTCACTAGCTGCCAACAAAATAATGTTGTTGGTCGTTGATTGTAAGTAGCTGATATTATCGGCCTCGGTTACATCATCAACTTTGCCCAAATCCTGAGCCACCATGAAGGTCGTTGATTCTGATTGCAACTGATGCAACAACGCCAACATTGGCTTAGCATCTTGACCTTCAGCTGGTCTAATCATGACATCCATTACGCTTCTCCTTCGAAAGCTGCTAATAGTGCCTGGCTACGAGGGCCTTTTGCACTACCCGTAATTGTGCGTTGGTTACCTGTCGTGTCTGATGCGACACGATCCAAGTCAATCGTTAACACATCAGTTGGCAATTCAGATTGGATAAACTCTGACCATTCAATCAAAGCAACACCCTCACCGCCAAAATATTCAGCTAGGCCTAATTCTTCAGCCCCACCTTCTTCACCCAAACGATAAACGTCCAAGTGGTATAGTGGGAAATTTTCTGTTTGATATTCACGTACCAATGTAAATGTCGGACTCTTCAAAGGACGCTTAATACCAAGCGCCCTGGCAAATCCTTGGGTAAAGGTTGTTTTTCCGGCACCAAGGTCACCGTTCAATAAGATCGTGTCCCCTGGTTGGACATTGGCCGCTAGTTTAGCAGCCAATGCTTGTGTTTCTTCTACTGTATTCACTGCTAATCTCATAGCTATAAGTATACCATTTTTGACAGACAGATTACAGACGAAAAAGGAAGCCGTTTCCCATTAGCGGGACTACGTTTTTAGGCGTTTCTCTCGCCAATTTGGGAACAAAAAAACTCACGGACCAATCGATCCATGAGTTCATTTTCAATCTTTAATTAGGCCATTGCTTGGGCTGCCGTGATGATGGCTACCTTGTAGACATCTTCTTCGTTAGCACCACGTGACAAGTCTGAGATTGGCTTTGCCAAACCTTGCAAAACAGGTCCGATAGCTTCGAAACCACCCAAACGTTGTGCAATCTTGTAACCGATGTTACCTGATTGCAAGTCAGGGAATACGAAGACGTTAGCGTGACCAGCAACCTCTGATTCTGGCGCCTTAACGGCAGCAACTGACTCTACAAAGGCAGCGTCGAATTGCAATTCACCATCAATAGCCAACTCAGGAGCAGCCGTCTTAGCCAACAACGTTGCTTCAGCAACCTTATCAACTTGTGGCGCCTTAGCTGAACCCTTCGTTGAGAAGCTCAACATTGCAACCTTAGGATCGATTCCAAATACCTTAGCCGTGTTAGCTGATTGGATAGCAATTTCAGCCATCGTTTGTGCATCGATGTCGATGTTGATAGCAGCATCGGCAAAGATGTAACGCTCATCATCGCGTTGCATCACGAATGCACCTGAGATACGTGATGAACCTGGTGCCGTCTTGATGATTTGCAAAGCAGGACGTACAGTGTCACCAGTTGGGTGAGTTGCACCTGAAACCATACCGTCAGCAACACCAAGGTATACCAACATCGTTCCGAAGTAGTTTACGTCTTCCAACCACTTTGAAGCAGTAGCTGCGTCTGTCTTACCGTTACGACGCTCAACCAATGCATCAACCATCTTCTCACGGGCGTCAGCTGGATACTCAGCTGGGTCCACGATTTGAACACCTGACAAGTCGAAGTTGTTTGCTGCTGCAGTTGCTTCGATTTCAGCCTTGTTACCCAACAAAATTGGCTTTACCAATTCTTCGGCAGCCAAACGAATAGCTGCGCCTTGGATACGTACGTCTTCCCCTTCAGGGAATACCAAAGTCTTACCTTGACCCTTAATTTGTGATGACAATTGTTCAAAGAGTTCCATGATGGAAAACCTCCACATTTAAAATCGTTATTTATATTACAAAACCTATTATTACAAATAATCAGCCCATTTACTAGTGAAAAGGGGGAAATATTGTGATTTTTTTCACATCAAGCCCAATTAATTGGTTTAACGCCGTTTTCACGCAGAAAATCATTCGTTTGACTAAATGGCTTTGACCCGAAAAAGCCACGATAAGCTGACAACGGACTTGGATGCGGCGCTTCTAAAATCAAATTGTGTTCACCGACAATTAGCTTGCGCTTGGCCTGAGCCTGCTTGCCCCAAAGAATAAAGACAGTTGGCTGCGCTTGCTGGGCAACTAATGAAATAATGGCATCAGTTAGTGGTTCCCAAATTTGGCCAGCATGCCCACCTGCTTGATGGGCTGGCACAGTGAGCACAGTATTCAACAATAAGACACCCTGTTCTGCCCAACGATGCAAATCACCATCAGCTGGCACTGCACCTTGCAGATCATCCGCCAGTTCTCGATAAATATTGATTAAGGATTTAGGCAAGGCCATTTCAGCCGGTACCGAAAAACTTAACCCCTGCGCCTGACCTGGATTTGGATACGGATCTTGACCAAGGATCACAACTTTGACATCAGTTAGAGGTGTCGCAACAAGTGCTGCAAAAACATTTGGCAAGGCCGGATAGACCTCACCATGTGCATAAATATCCTTCAAAAATGTTGCCACACGTTCCCAATATTCGGGGCCCATAGCAGTTTGCAACGGTCCCCACCAATCTGTTTTTGATAATTTCTCCATGTTAATCACCGCTTTTCTTCTGTGAATTCTATATAATAGTCATAAGGAGGACTTTGGGATGCGTCAATTACGATTAACACAAGTTACCCACTCGGCAACTGGCATGAGTCTTGTAGCAGACGCTACCGGAGCCATCGCTTATTATATTACCGGAGAAATGGGTCAAAAGGGTAATACCCTTCGAATACTTAATCAAAGCGCAACGGTCTTAGCCGAACTCGAACAGGCTTCATTAGGTTTTCTGCCCCGTTTCACAATGACAGTTAACGGGCAGCAAGTAGGTTCAATCGGCCTATCATTGCAACTACACGAAATATCATTTGTGAGTGGTTTGAATTGGTTAATTCTGGGTAATCTGGACAAACAAAAATTTCAAATCACCCACCTACACCACCAACTGGCAATCACGCAGCCAAAGAACGATGGTCGTTTGGCCATCACCATTTATGATGAGCCAAATGAAGCGCAACTCGTTTTGATTGCTGCCTTCTTGGATCGTTGGCAATTTATCGCCAGTGGTCGCACAGCTCCTTGGCTGTCATTCTTCGCAACACCCCAGCGCATGCTCGGGTCGTCTTACGAATTGCATACCGAGTTGCCAGGTCAAACCCAGTCTGATAGACTGGAATCATCAATTAAATCGCATTAAAAAGTTTGCTAGGGTTCCGCACGTAGTGGTCTGGTCCAAGAGCAAACGCGTGCTTTGCACGTACACGGAAGGACAAAAGCCTGGGAGTTAACGACAAATGTGCCGCTAACTCCCAGGCTTTTCTTGTTTTAATGCGTCAAGGAGATTTATATGAAACTATCAAACCCCTGGCTAAAAGTCGCCGCAGCGGTTGTCTTAGAGCCCATGTGGGTGCTTGGTATGAAGCACTCTGAGACTTGGCCAATGTACCTGCTCACAGCCGCTTCACTGATTCTGTCATTCTTTATGATTTTGAAAGCCAGTGACGAGTTACCAGTCGGCACTGTTTATGCCATCTTCGTTGGCCTAGGGACAGCTGCCACAATTGTTGCAAACTGGATGTTCTACGGTGAGGCCATGAACGCCATTCAACTATCATTGATTGCCGTTTTGCTATTCGGCGTAATCGGTTTGAAGCTTATGGAGGATGCCTAATATGTCTTGGTTATTTATTATTATCGCTGGACTTGGTGAAACGAGTGGTGTTGTGATGATGAACGAATGTCACCGTCGCCGTCACTGGGGTGCTATTGTCGGATTGTTACTTAGCTTCGGCTTTAGTCTGTCATTCCTATCGCTCGGTATCCGCGACATTCCATTGGGAACCGCCTATGCTGTTTGGACGGGAATCGGAACAGTTGGTGGTACCCTAGTCGGTATGCTCTTCTACGGCGAATCCCGCGACTGGAAGCGCATCTTGTTCATCGCTTTGATTCTAGCAGCTGCTGTTGGCTTGAAGTTGACAGAGTAACCCCATTTAAAACTAAAAACCGCGTACCCACCAAATCAGTGGATACGCGGTTTTCATTTGCGCTTAAACATTCAAGACCTTGTCCAAGAATTCCTTCGTGCGGTCATCTTGTGGGTCGTTGAATACTTCTTCTGGTGTGCCTTCTTCACGAATGTAACCATCCGCAAAGAATACAACACGATCTGCAACTTGCTTGGCAAAGCCCATTTCGTGGGTTACGACAATCATCGTCATCCCCTCTTCAGCAAGTTCCTTCATAACACCCAAGACATCCCCAACCATTTCTGGGTCAAGGGCTGACGTTGGTTCGTCAAACAACATAATCTTAGGATTCATGGCCAACGCACGCGCAATGGCGACACGTTGCTTTTGTCCACCTGACAAAGTGTTTGGCTTAACATCTGCCTTGTCTGCCAAGCCAACGCGGGCCAACAACGCACGCGCTGTTTCTTCTGCTTCAGCCTTCGTTTGACCAGCCACTTCGACCGGTGCCAACATCATGTTTTGCAAAACCGTCAAGTGTGAGAATAGGTTAAAGTGTTGGAACACCATCCCAATCGTTTCGCGGGTCTTATCAATGTTGTTCTTTGGATCAACCAAGTCCCAACCATTAATCTTGATTTGACCAGAATTAATTTCTTCTAGCTTGTTTAGTGAACGCAAGAAAGTTGACTTACCTGAACCAGAAGGCCCAATCATAACGACAACTTCGCCTTCTTCAACGTCCAAACTAATGCCCTTTAGGACTTCGTTTTTACCGTAACTCTTGTGGACATCTTTAACTTCAACAATCGCTGCCATTAGTTAATCCTCTTTTCTACCAAGTTAGATAACCACGTCAACAACGTGATGACAATCAAGTACAAAACGGCAATCATCAACCAAACCTTGAATCCTTGCAAGTTACGCGCAATGATCAATGTTCCAGTTTGCGTCAATTCGATAATACCGATTGCTGACAAGATTGACGTATCCTTCAACGTAATGATGAATTGGTTAATGAAACTTGGAATCGTCAAGCGAATTCCTTGTGGCATCACAACCTTACGCATCGCCTTACCGTATGGCATTCCCAATGAACGAGCAGCTTCCAATTGACCAGGGTCAACTGACTTAAATCCACCACGCACGAACGCACCAATGTAGGCACCTTCATTCAAAATCAACGTGATCACACCAGCCGTAAATGCTGGAATCTTTTGACCCGTTAAGTTAGGAATTCCGATGTAAATAAAGAACGCCAAAACTAGCATTGGTAGACCACGAAAGATGTAAATAATCGTTGATGAGATACCACGAACCAACTTACTTGGCGCAACACCCATCACACCCAACAAAACACCCCAAATGGCGGCCAAAACGATACCAACAACCGTTAGTTGCAACGTCTTAATCAAACCATCCAACAAGGCGGCCTTGTTTTCTTGAATCAATGACCAAATTGATTGGTCGGCAGCTGACTTAGCAGCCGCGTTTTCCTTGTAGTTGTAACCACCTTCACCAAGGTAACGGTTAACAATCTTATCGTAGGTTCCGTCCTTAACAATCTTGGCATAACCTGCGTTGAACTTCTTCAACAGCTCAGCGTTATCACCCTTCTTAACACCAAAACCGTACCAGTTTCCATCAGCCGGATCCGTCACGATTTTCATCTTCGTACCTTGTTGAATGGCATAGGCCATAACCGGTTGATCTTCAAACGCCGCTACTGTGTTACCAATGATAACGTCATTGTACATCGTGTTTGAGTCATTGAAGTACGTAATCTTAAAGTCGTACTTCTTAGCCATGCGTTGCGCATACATTGCACCGGAACTACCCGTCTTGGCCGCAACCGTCTTCCCCTTCAAGTCATCCAATGAATCGACCTTAGACTTGTTAGCAACAGCCATGACAATACCACTCTTGTAGTATGGCGTTCCGAAATCAAACGTTTGCTTACGTTCATCAGTAATTGACATACCGGCCAAAATACCATCGACTTGACCAGCTTGCACCGCCTGCACACCAGCGTTGAAACTCATTGGCTTCAACGTGTAAGTGAAGTCCTCGCGCTTCGCAATTTCCTTCAGCATGTCCATATCGATACCACGGTAGTCACCACCTTGAGTTTGGAACTCAAATGGCGGGAATGTCGTATCAGTTGTAATGGTGTAGTGTGATGCAGCCTGTGCGTTTGGTGCCCCAGCTACTAACCCCATGATTGTCGCAGCTAGTACTACCAAACCTGTCAGCCATTTATGCATGACGTATTCCTCCTAAATCACCCTAGTTCTTCTATATGCTAGTATCTTACTATCATTCCCCAAAAAGATGTTGTGTGATGTCATGTTTCCTCACATTACCGATTTACTGGCCGCTGTTCGCCACACATTTACGATAAGTGCGACAAGTGATGCAAACACTGCCACATAAAAGACGACGCGACTCGCATGCAAATAGGTCGCTCCTAATCCGCGGGTAATGTGCTTTACACCAGGAAGTTGCGCATATAAGAAATTTGTTGCAAAACTAATTCCAACAGCCATCCCAATTGTGCGGAACAAAGAATTCATTGACCCAGCAACACCGGCCAGTTTTGGCGAAACTAATCCCATTGTGATTGAATTATTCGGCGTCAATGTAAATGCCATCCCAATCCCATTCACAATAATGGGCCACAGGATGTACCCTAACTCAACTTGGCCACCGTAAAACGCATAACCAATTTGCGACACTAGCAACATAATCAAGCCAATCGTGACCAAACGTGGGCGCCTTGCAGGGTTTGCAGCCAAGCGACCAACAAACGGCGACAGCATGAGCATTACCACTGATTGGACAGCGACAATCAGACCACTTTGGCCAGGTGAAAATGGCAAATAATCTTGTAGGTAGAACGGCAGTAAAATGTTTGAAAACGAATTAACAAACATCGCTAAGAACAGCACACTAGTCGACGTTAAGAACGTCACGTTTCGTAGCACCTGCGGATCAATCCAGGGCGATGGTGCAAAGTCATCCTGTAGGAACGACAACGCTGTGACGATACCACCACCAATGAGGAAGACCATTAGATTTGTAAATTGATCCAAGCCTGGAATTTTAATCCAGCTACTGCTAAACATGAGTACAATACCGATTGAAAAAATCACTTGGCCAACCCAGTTCACACGCGACGCTTGTTCACGAATCGCAGCAAGTGATACTTTGGGGCGTGGAAAAGCATTCTTTGCCCACACCATAATCAAGATGGCTACGGGAACGTTCAGCAAAAATATCCAACGCCACGACAAGATTGACGTAATTAACCCACCAACTGCTGGTCCAGAAATTGATCCAACCGAAATAAACATCGAGTTATACGCGAGGGCTTTTGAGCGTTCTTTGTCTGAAAAGTGCTCATTAGCATTCGCCATAACCATCGCCGAACCAATCGCTTGAATAAAACGACCGACTAACACACCCATAAAACTAGGTGCTAATCCCGTTAGTAACGAACCGATGATAAACACCCATCCCCCAGCACGATAAACGGCATTTTTAGAAAAAACATCCCCTGCATGACCAAACATAACCAGGAAGATGACCGTCGTAATCAGCCCCACTTGCACAACTTGTGTACTCAATGTCGCGCTGACATCAAACGCTTGCGCCATTCTGGGCAATGCTAGTGTGACACTGGCACCAGATAAAGCCGTCACGAAGGAAAACGCCCCTAGAGAAGCCGTAATTGACTGCGTCTTTTGTCCATCTGCCATCACTAATCACCTAATTCTAGAACGCGAGTGACAAAGGCAATTGAAGCTGGCAAGGCATCATCCATATAGCCTTCACCATGACGACTACCAGGTAGCACCATTGTTTCGACGCCCACTCCTAAAGTAATCAGGCGATTCATCAACGTCGCTACTTCTCCAACTGGTACGAGCTCATTCATCGAATTCGCAATAAAGACCGGCTTTGTTGCCGTCGTTAGCCGGTCATAAATTGTCGCATCGGCATATGCTACTTGACCATTCGCGGTTAAATTATCGACCAACCACTTGTAATAAGCTTGATTGTCGCCATCTTGATCAATGTCTTTTGACTTCACGTCCGCACCGATAATCAGCTTCTTGCCAACAACGTTAGGATGGTTTGCCATAAAACCGGCCAAATCATTGAGACCAGACCAAGACACAGTCGGTACGTTTAAGATTTGTGCTGCTTCAAGTGCAATGTTCCCACCTGAAGAAGCGCCCCACATGACCAATTTATCGAGTCGGAATCCAGCATTCTCAACCAACCAATTAACCGCCATCACTGCATCTTCACGTTGCGTTGGAAAAATATTCTCGGCCTTCTCGCCATCCGCCAATCGGTAGTTAATGGCTGCGACGCGAAAATTAGCTGCAACCAATTTTCCAGCTAATTCATCTTCTTTGCGCTTATCACCTTGCCACCAGCCACCACCGTGCACGAGTACGATATCCGCAATCGCATTATCAGGCGCATAAATATCAAGCTGGTGCATAGCGTCTGTACCATAGCTCAAGTCCTTCTGAATTTTCATAATCATTTACCCCCAGATATACAGTCATTATATCCCTTTGAATACCGATTACATGCAAAAACGAGCCGATATTTGTCATATCAGCTCGTTTTCATTATCGGACCTTTAGGCTGCGACGCAAATCGCGGTCTTGATCACGCTTTTTAATTGTTTCACGCTTATCGTAGTTGTGCTTACCAGTCGCAACGCCAATCAATACCTTGGCGAAACCGTGCTTCAAGTAAACGCGCAATGGCACAATTGTTTTACCTTGTTGTGCCGTTGCTTCACCTAGCGCTTTGATTTCTTTTTTGTGCAACAACAATCGACGACTACGCAAGGGTTCGTGATTGAAACGGTTACCTTGCTCAAATGGACTAATGTGAACATTGTCCAACCAAGCTTGGCCGTCACGAATTTGAATGAACCCATCCGCAATTGTAATCTTGCTGGCACGAACTGACTTGATTTCTGTTCCTGTCAGTTCAATACCGGCTTCATACGTTTCGCCGATAAAGTAGTTGTACTTTGCTTTATTGTTTGTTGCCAATGCACCATCTGCATTTGACTTCTTCTTGGCCATCTTTAACGACCTCCTAAAGCTTTCTGTTGTAAACTCCTGCCACAACTTTGGACACCACTACGTTAAGTCAAAAATTTTCTGCACGCTTGCAGCGTACCGAGAAATTTTCGTCTTAACTCCGGGTACCCAATTTTCTCGTTTCACGAGAAAAACGTTGCTCTATGCTCTTGTTTAGTGACGTCCCTTGCGGTTAGTATTCTGGTGCTTTGATTCAGGCTTGCGGTCTGACTTTGCACCGAATGGCTTTCCACCGTTGTGAGTCTTACCACCCTTGCTTGAGCGGTTGTTCTTGTCGTTGCTACGGCGCTCACCGCGGTTGCGACCACCAAAGGCACCGCGACGGTCCTCTGGCACCTTAATGTCAGTGATTGGAGCAGCATCTGGATCAACCAAAACGAAGTCCAAAGCTGATTGTTCCTTATCAACACGAATCAAACGTACCTTAACCGGTTGTCCGATTTGGTAGATGTGGTGGAAACGGCGGCCAATCAAAGCCATGTGCGCTTCATCGTAGACATATTGGTCATCTGTGAAGTTTGACGTGTGAATCAAACCTTCAACCGTGTTCTCCAATGAAACGAACATACCAAACTTCAAGACACCGTTTACCACTGCCTCGAATTCGTCGCCAACCTTGTCCTCCATGAACTCGGCCTTCTTCATGGCATCCGTATCACGTTCAGTATCAACGGCACGACGCTCACGAACCGACGTATCCTCACCAATTTGAGCCAACTTATCACGGTACTTGGCTTGTGCCTCTTCACCCAAACCGTTCTTCTCGTACCACTTAATCAAACGATGAACCGTCAAATCAGGGTAACGACGAATTGGTGACGTGAAGTGTGTGTAGTATTCAGCACCAATACCAAAGTGTCCCAATGGTTGGTCTGAGTACTTGGCTTGCTTCATCGTACGCAACATCATGGTTGAAACCATTTGTTCTTCTGGACGACCCAAGAAGAAGTTGTGGATGGCTTGCAAGTCAGTTGACTTAATGTTTTCTGGGTCAATCTTAACCGGTGCACCAAGGGCCTTCACAAAGTCAACGAAGTTTTGAACACGGTCAGCATCTGGTGACTCGTGAATACGGTACAAGAATGGCACGTTTGCTTGATCAAAGTGCATAGCAACCGTTTCGTTGGCTGCCAACATGAATGACTCAATCATACGTTCTGACAAACCACGCTCACGCAATTCGATATCCGTTGGCTTACCCGTTTCATCAACGATAATCTTTGCCTCAGGCGCATCAAATTCGATTGCACCACGTTCCGTACGCTTAGCGGCCAACGCGTTGTGCAATTGTTCCATTTCCTCAAACATTGGCACAAGGTCACTGTACTCTGAACGCGTTTCTTCATCACCAGCCAAGATAGCATTAACTGCCTTGTACGTCATACGAGCGTGTGAACGCATAACTGAGGTGTGCAAACGGTGGTTCACCAAATCACCAGCTGGTGTGAATTCCATTTCGGCAGACATGGCCAAACGGTCAACACCAGGGTTCAATGACGCAATTCCGTTAGAGATGTTACGTGGCAACATTGGAATGACACGGTCCGTCAAGTAAACTGACGTACCACGATTGTAAGCTTCCTCATCCAATGGTGTGCCTTCAACAACGTAGTGTGACACGTCGGCAATGTGAACACCCAAGTGGAAGTTTCCATTTGGCAACTTCCAAACAACAACGGCGTCGTCCAAGTCCTTAGACTCAATGGCGTCAATCGTTACAAGTGGTTGGTCTGTGATATCTTCACGGCCCTCACGCTCGAAATCTTGCACTTCATCAGGAATCTTGTTTGCTTGTTCCAACACAGCTTCTGGGAAGACGTGTGGCACATCGTGGTTGTACACGATTTGTAGAATGTCGACACCAGGATCATCCTTGTATCCGACCTTCTCCGTAATCGCACCCGTGAAGCGCTTTGGTGCAACGGCTGAAGGGTATTGGTCAATTGAGGCCACAACCACTTCGCCGTCGGTAGCTGAAACGCCACCTTCCTTAACCAAGAATTCGAATGACGCAAACTTCTTATCCGTCAAACGAATACTTCCAACGTAGCCCTTGTATTCTGAACCAAATGTGAACTCACCAACCACGTGCTCACGAGCGTGGGTAATGATTTCAGCAACCTTACCTTCAGGTCCACGACTAGTGTTTGCATCACCCTTCGTCAATAACTTCACACGAACTTCATCACCTTGAACGGCAAACATCGTGTTATCAGGATTAATAAAGACGTCTTCTTCCTTGTCGTCATAGTGAACAAAGCCGAAGCCCTTGTCATTAGACTTGAAGACACCAATAATCCCTTCCTTTTCGGCGTCATATTGGAATGCGCCTTCATCATTAACCTTTACCTTACCACCACGTTCCAAAGCAGCTAGTGCTTGAACGACCTTCGTAAAGGCGTTGGCATCATCCAAGCGCAAACCATCAGCCAGCGTTTGTGCTGGATAGGCTTGCGTTGGATTCGCCTTCAAGAACCCAAATAATTGGTCCTGCAAATTTTGTGCGTCCATTTAAATCTCACTCTTCTTAAATAATCAAAGACCCCTCGTAACAAGTCACGAGAGGTCATAGCGCTGTTAGTGTTTAGTGTGAAGAAAGGTAAACTAGTGCCAATCCCAAAATAAACCAGATAGCTCCAAGAATAGCCGTGATTCGTTGCATCACTGCCTCGAACCCACGTGCCTTTTGCGTTGCGAACAAATCTCCGCCGCCACCTGACAAGGCTGACAAAGCATCTTGTTGCTTCGATGGTTGCATCAACACTGCCAAAATAATCAACACACCAACGACAATCATCGCTGTCAACAATACGTTGTACATGTGGGCGCCCTCCTCTTCATTTTCGTTTAAACGAATTACCCCAGCCCTGGGGTTTTATACCTAACTAGCATACCATAGGAACCGGCCACTCTCAACAAAAAACGAGATATTCGAATTTCGAACATCTCGTGAATTTTTTTAAAATTACTTCGTCGCACGACGCATCAAGACACGATAGAACGTAATGATGAATGCGATGACCAACAAAACGCCGGCAACCGCAAAGGCAACGTGCATTCCGAAGACAAAGACTTCAGGGTTGTGCGTTGGATACGTTGTGATTGACTTGCCCAACTTAGCACTCATTGCTGCGTACAAAACTGACGTAACCAATGTTGTACCAGTAATCATTCCCAAGTTACGTGACAATGCATTCAATGATCCGGCAACACCCAACTTATCTTGGGGTGCGTTTGACATAATCAACGCATTATTTGGTGATTGGAAGAAGGCCATTCCAAATCCTGAACCAGCCAACAACAAACCAATCAACAACATTGGTGACTCACCATCAACGAAGAACCACGTAAACATTACAATCGCCAATACCGTCAAACCAAACAAGGTCACGTACTCACGATCCATCTTGTCAGCCAACGTACCTGACAAAGCGGAGAACACCAGCATAGCTACCGGCCATAGCAACATGTACATGCCTGATGTACCAGTGCTCAAGCCACGCAAATTCTCAAGGTAGAATGGCATCAAAACATTAATAAAGAAGTTTGTGACGAACACTAGGAACGCCGTAATCAAACTGATTGTAAATAGCTTTGATGAGAAAATCGTCAAATCAAGCAATGGCTTCTCAGCATGCAATTCGTGACGAATAAACAAGATAAACAGAATGATGGCAATGACAATCAAAGCCAATGGCCAAGCTGCCAAGAACCCTTGCACTTGTGCCACATTTAATCCAAGGAACAAAACGGCAACGAACAAGAACAATGACACAGCACCGAACCAATCAATTTGAGGCGTTACACCCTTCTTTGATGACTTTGGTAGCAAGAACGCACCTGCTACGATAGCAATGATACCGATTGGCACGTTAATCCAGAAGATGTATGACCATGACAAGTGTTGTAGCAACAGCCCACCAAGCGCTGGGCCAAGGATTGAACCAAGTGATACCCAAGCAGCGATGAATGACATCGCACGACCACGTAGGTTTTGTGGTGCAAGTGTCGTCGTAATTCCAAATGAATTACTCATCGTCATTGATGCACCAACGGCTTGTACAAAACGGGCAAACAACAAAAATGGCAAATCTAAATCAATTCCCGCCAGTACAGAACCGAGTGTGAAAACAATCGTTCCAATTCTAAAAATCTTAATCTTACCGAGTTGATCACCCAAGTTACCAAACAAAGCCAACAATCCAGAAATAACAATCAAATAAATTGAGACCGTCCACGTTGCTTGATTCATTGGGATATTCATCTCTTTTGACATAACAGGCAATGCAATATTAACAATTGACGCGTCCAAGGTGCTCATAAATGTGAACAACCCAACTGCTGTCATTGATAACCATAGCTTCAAACCGTTTTGACTCTCTTGCATGATATCCTTACTTCCTTATCTTTTATCAACAGTTAGTATAGCACCCTGACAAATCAATGGCAGAATTTAGGACTCCAAAACAAAAAAGACGAAACCAAATCTTGCGAATTGGTTTCGTCTTTAATTAATCTATCAAATTGACAGATGCTAGTGATTAGCGCACGTAGTTAACGATTGCTTCACGAGCTGACTTGTCAATGTTGTAGAAGCTGTTGATACCCTTGTATTCAGCAACCTTTTCAGTCAACAAGTCTTCGATGCGCATCAATTGGTTGTACTTTGCAATACGGTCAGTACGTGACATTGAACCAGTCTTGATTTGACCTGCGTTCGTAGCAACAACCAAGTCAGCGATCGTCGTGTCTTCAGTTTCACCTGAACGGTGTGAAACGATAGCCGTGTAACCAGCTTCCTTAGCCATTTCGATAGCTTCCATCGTCTCAGTCAAAGTACCGATTTGGTTAACCTTGATCAAGATTGAGTTAGCGGCACCCTTTTCGATACCCTTAGCCAAGAACTTCGTGTTCGTAACGAAGAAGTCGTCACCAACCAATTGAACCTTCTTGCCCAAACGGTCAGTCAACTTTACCCAGTTATCCCATTGCTCTTCATCGTTCAAGTCCTCAGCTTCTGCTAGAGGGTCTTCGATTGATACAACAGGGTACTTGTTTACCAAGTTCTCCAAGTAGTCGATGAACTCGTCAGTCGTGTATTCCTTCTTATCAGGCTCACCTGCCAACGTGTAGATCTTCTTCTCGTGGTCGTAGAATTCTGATGAGGCAACGTCAAAGGCAATTGCGATGTCCTTACCAGGCTTGTAACCAGCACGCTCGATAGCGTTCAACAAGAACTCGAATGGCTCTGCGTTTGAAGCGAAGTTAGGTGCAAATCCACCTTCGTCACCAACAGCAGTTGAGTGACCTGACTCCTTCAACAATGCTTGCAATGCGTGGAAAGTTTCTGAACCCATACGGATAGCTTCAGCAACAGTCTTTGCACCAACTGGCATGATCATGAATTCTTGGAAGTCAACAGAGTTGTCCGCGTGGGCACCACCGTTAACGACGTTCATCATTGGCGTAGGCAAAACCTTTGAGTTGAAACCACCAAGGTAGTTGTACAAAGGCGTTCCCAACTCGTCAGCAGCTGCACGAGCAGCGGCGATTGAAACACCAAGGATAGCGTTGGCACCCAACTTACCCTTGTTTGGCGTTCCGTCCAATTCGATCATCGTACGGTCCAACAAAACTTGGTCAGTTACATCCATACCAACCAACTTGTCCTTGATAACCTTGTTAACGTTTTCAACGGCCTTCAAAGTTCCCTTACCCAAGAAACGACCCTTGTCACCGTCACGCAATTCAACGGCTTCGTTAACACCAGTAGAAGCTCCTGAAGGAACGATTCCGCGACCGAAACCACCCAATTCAGTGTAAACTTCAACTTCAACAGTCGGGTTACCACGTGAGTCCAAGACTTCGCGTGCGTAAATATCAGTAATTGCAGACATGTTGTCTTCTCCTTACTTATTTTAAAAGTATAGTTATCTGGGAATATCCCTTGTCATATATTGTAACATAATTCACACGTTATGTTGCATTTAATCGGCTTTCTTGCGTTTTGTTTGAACCGTCTGTGAAACGCTATCTTGCCGGAACAACAAAAAGCACGCCCCACATGAGACGTGCTTTTAGATTTTACCAGTGTTCACGAACAGCTGCGATTTCTGATTCGTTCACCGCATAACGGACCTTGCGACCACCAGCATTGTGTGATCCCAAAATCATACCTTCTGCTTCCCCGTTAATTTCATTCAAAATGAATGACTCCCCTGACGTTAGGTAGACCTTTACAAAGCTACCATCAGACAAAATCTTTTCCATGAACTTAAACATGTGTCGATATCCCCCTATTACATATACTATTATCAACTCTACTCTGATAGTATATCGGGCAACTTCGACAAAACTACGATGCTTTTATGCGTCTTTTCGCAATGTTCTTTTAGCTTGTTGTGCAAGACTAACTAGCTCAATAAACGTTGACGCATCTAAAGCTGCATCCCCAACCAAAACACCATCAATATCCGGTTGTGACAAGATATCATACACATTCGTCGGCTTCACAGACCCACCGTACAAAATTCGCAAGTTATCTGCCACGGCTTGATTAAACATATCCGCAACCGTTTGACGAATAATCCACAAACTCTTTTGTGCGATTTCTGGACTCATCGCCTGACCTGAACCAATTGCAGCTGTTGGTTCATATGCCAGCATAACATTCGCCATATCGGCTTCTGTCACACCTTTTAATGACTCAACGACTTGATTAACGATCCAGTGGGCATGGTCGTTACTTGATTCTAGTTGCACTGCTTCATCAATCGCAATAATTGGCATCAAGCCATTTCGCAAAGCCGCCAACGTTTTCAAGTTAACCATTTCATCAGTCTCTCGGAAATAGTTACGTCGTTCAGAGTGGCCGATGATGACCATTTTGATACCCAAATCAGCCAATGCCGCTGGGCTAGTTTCGCCTGTATAGGCACCACGATCTTCCCAGTACACGTTTTCAGCACCAATACAGATTGGCGTGCTTCGTGCTGCGTAAACCATTGCATCCAACAGGACGTCTTGCCCAGCAAGCACAGTGTCGACCCCCTCGTACTGCACTAGCATTGGGCCAACTTCCTTAATATACGCAGCTGCTTCGCTGGGTAATTTATTCATTTTCCAGTTTCCAACTACAATTGGTCGTCTGCTCATAGCTTCCCCAAAAAAATTTAATTACAAAAGGCGTGCCACCGAGCGGTCGCACGCCTTTATTATTCGTTACTCAGCTGGAACAGCTTCTTGAACCAACTTGATAACTTCTTCGTTTGTCTCAGCATCCAAGGCCTTGTCAGCCAATTCAGCCATCTTCGTCGTATCCAAACGCTTCATCAATGAGCGCGTTTGCAAAACTGACGTTGCAGACATTGAGAATTCATCCAATCCCATACCGACCAAAACTGGTACGGCAATTGGGTCACCCGCCATTTCACCACACATCGCAGCAAACTTGCCGTACTTGTGTGCTGAATCAATCACGTTCTTAATCAAACGCAAAATTGATGGGTTGTATGGTTGGTACAAGTATGAAATCTTATCGTTTCCACGGTCAGCGGCCATTGAGTAACCAATCAAGTCGTTCGTTCCGATTGAGAAGAAGTCAACTTCTTGTGCAAACTTGTCAGCCAATACGGCTGCAGCTGGCACTTCAATCATGATTCCCAACTTAATGTCATCAGCTACTGGTACACCAGCTTCTTGCAACTTAGCCTTCTCTTCGTTGAAGATATCGCGAGCTGCACGGAATTCTGGCAACGTTGCCACCATTGGGAACATAATCCACAAATCACCGTAAACTGATGCACGCAACAAGGCACGCAATTGTGTACGGAAGATGTCATCACGATCCAATGAGATACGGATAGCACGGTAACCCAAGAATGGGTTTTCCTCTTCAGGAAGCGGCAAGTAAGGCAAGTACTTGTCACCACCAATGTCCATCGTACGAACCGTAACTGGCTTACCATTCATACCCTCAAGAACCTTCTTGTAGGCTTCAAATTGCTCGTCTTCAGTAGGCAATTCCTTTGAATCCATGTACAAGAATTCCGTACGGTACAAACCAATTCCTTCTGAACCGTTATCAACAACACCTTCCAAGTCCTTAGGTGTACCAATGTTGGCACCAACCAAGAACTCCTTACCATCAGCAGAAACAGACTTTTCGTTCTTCAGCGTTGCCCATTCTGCCTTTTGAGCGGCGTACTTGTCACCCTTGGCACGGTATGTTGTGATTTGGTCTTCAGATGGATCAACGATTGCAACACCGTCAAGACCATCCAAGATAACCATGTCGCCATCTTGAATTTCTTCAGTGGCAACCTTTGAACCTACGATAGCTGGGATTTCCAACGTACGAGCCATGATAGCTGCGTGCGCTGTGCGTCCACCAACGTTGGTGATGAATCCCTTAACGTATTGACGATCCAATTGTGCTGTATCTGAAGGCGTCATGTCCTTCGCAACAATCATAACTTCTTCCTTGATCAATGCTGGGTTTGGCAATTCCTTACCCAACAAGTGACTCAAGACACGCTTCGTCACGTCACGAATATCCGCTGCACGCTCTGCCATGTATGGGTTGTCATCAGCCATTGCCTCAAACATACCAATGTACATGTCCGTCGTTTCTTTCAAGGCGGCTTCCGCGTTTACGCTGTCACTGTCAATCTTGCCAGTGATACCACCCAAAAGTTCTGGATCTTCCAAAACCATGATGTGTGCCGTAAACACTTCAGCTTCTTCTTTCCCCATTGAAGTCGCTGCTTTGTCTCGAATTTGCTCCAAATCTGTCTTAGATGCTAAAAAGGCCGCTGCTACGCGGTCCTTCTCAGCTTGAACATCGTCTACTGTACGAGTATCAAAAGACAAATCAGGATCAACGAGCTTGTATGCTTTTGCAATTGCAACACCGTTTGATGCCGCAATTCCCTTAATTTCTTTTGCCATCGCCGTCTTATCCCTCAAAGTAAATGTTCAAAATATTAATTGTTAACTAAAATTAGTCAGTCAAACCTTCAGCTGACATCGTGTCTGCGATTGCAGCCAATGCTTCAGCTTCGTCATCACCTTCAGCTGAAATCTTAACGTCGGCGTTTTGACCAACACCCAATGACATAACACCCATGATTGACTTCAAGTTAACGTCCTTGCCTTGGTATGACAAAGTCACGTTTGATGAAAACTTTGAAGCTGCTTGTACCAACAAAGTTGCTGGACGTGCGTGGATACCAGTTTCTGCTACAATGTGAAATTCGCGTGATTCCATGGTGATAATCTCCTCTAGATTAAATAATTTCTTTAATACGGAATAGCTGAGTTAAAAACGCTTTCAAAACATCTTTCAACTAACCTTATGTAGTTAATTCTAGCAGGTATAACAAATATAAGCAAGCGCTTACATTACCTTTTTCATAAGCCTTTCGTGAAGAATTCGTGAACTCTAAAAACCGGCGATGGTTCTACTCAGCAGTATTTTTAGCCGTATAGGTTACGACACCACCACGGTCTGCGATGCCACGAATAGCATTCTGATAAGGGTAATTGCGCCAAACTTCGTAGAACTCTTTAAAATCCTTTGCTTCAAGAACGAACTGGTCAAGTTCACCCGTACGTAACTGCTCGAGTAATTCTTCATAGTTCATGTTTGTCCCCTCCTGTTCTAAATCAACTGTTACTATTTTAACAAACTTTCATGCAAACGGTGACATTTTTCAAATAAAAAAAGAACATGTGTGTTGCAACAACGCACATGTTCCATAACATTTATATGCAAACTAGAATTCAAGCAACAGACTTCCGTATGTAAATCCGGCACCGAAGCCCGTCAACAAAACGCGCTTTCCAGTCAAATCAGTTGCCTTATTCAATTCATCCAAACCAATCCCAATACCAGCTGAAGACGTGTTACCGTACTTTGTAATATTCGTTGCAAACTTGTCCATTGGTTGATCAATTGCCTCAGCAATCGCCTCGATAATACGCAAGTTTGCTTGGTGGGTAATGAAGTAATCAACATCATTTGGTGTCAAATCACGATCAGCCAAGAAGTTAGTAATGTGATCAGGAATCAAACGCACAACTTCTTCAAATACTTGGCGTCCTTCTTGGTGGAAGGCGTCTGTCTTTGGATAGTTGTCCGCTGCAATACGTGACAACGGTTGAATGCGTCCTGAGTGAACGACTTCTGCATCACCAATCGTGTGCATCTCTTCGCCCTTCACAATGCCTTTGTCTTCTTCTGTCGCAACAAGGACCATTGCGGCCGCTCCGTCACCAAAGAATACGGTTGATGTACGATCCGTGAAGTCCATCATCTTAGAGTTAACTTCGGCTGAAATCACCAAAGCATTCTTATAAACTCCTGAACGAATAAACTTGTCGGCTGTACTCATACCAAAGACAAATCCTGAGCACGCAGTTGAAATGTCGTATGCCCAAGCCCCTTCGGCTTTCAAATTACGTTGCACCAACGCTGCCGTTGATGGTGCAAGACCATCTGGCGTAAACGTCGTCACAATAATCAATTCAATATCTTCAGGGTTCAAGTCGGTTTGTGCCAACGCCATGCGAGCTGCTTGCGTGGCCAAATCAGACGTATTCTCACCTTGCAATGAGATGCGTCGTTCCTTGATACCCGTGTGTGCTTGAATCCACTCGTCGTTCGTATCCATGATTGCCGCCAAGTCATCGTTCGTGATGATATCACTTGGAACGTAGTGAGATGAGGCAATAATCTTAGTTCCTTGCGTCATGTGTGGACCCCTTTCTTTCGTATCAGCAAAAACGCTCTTGTATATTTTACGCTATCTTCTGACATTTTGGTAATAAATTAGGAAAGACTAATAAAGAGTCAACCGCATAGACGACTGACTCTTGTTTGATAGCTAATTATTCAGTTACTTCAGATGCACGCATCTTAAAGTTTTCGTTGTATGAAAAGGCGTTTTGACCAGCAACCGCTGCATCCCCGACCGCCGTTGTAATTTGGCGAAGTTCCTTTTCACGAACATCCCCAATGGCAAAGATTCCTGGTTGTGACGTTTCCATGCGGTCATTCGTCATAATCCAACCATTAGCATCCGTAATCCCCAAATCTTGCACTGGGTCAGATACTGGCAACAAGCCAACATAGATGAACACACCCGCTGCATCAATCTCTGATGTCTCGTCGGTTTGATTGTTACGAACGCGGACGCCAGTTACCTTCTTGTCATCACCCAAGATTTCTTCGACTTCAGAGTTCCAAACAAATGAAATCTTTTCATTCGCGAAAGCGCGGTCTTGCAAAATTTGTTGGGCACGCAACTTATCGCGACGGTGAACAATCGTTACGTGATCAGCCAAACCGGCCAAGTATGTTGCTTCTTCGACGGCTGAATCACCACCACCGACAACAATCACGTGTTGGCCACGGAAGAATGCCCCATCACACACCGCACAGTAAGAAACACCACGGCCAGCGAAGGCTTCTTCACCTGGCACATCAAGCTTCTTGTAGGCAGCACCAGTGGCAACAATCACCGTGTTAGCACTGTATTCGTCCATATCTGTTACAACGCGCCAGCTACCATCTGCTTGTGCTTCGACGTGAAGCACTGTACCAAAGGCATACTCAGCCCCAAATTGCGTTGATGATGCGTACATCTTCTCAGCCAACTCAGGTCCCAAAATTGAAGGGAACCCTGGGTAGTTTTCGATTTCTGCCGTGTTGTTCATTTGACCACCATAGATACCGCGGTCAATCATCAATACTGACATGTTAGCACGTGAAGCGTACGTTGCGGCCGTCATACCGCCAGGTCCAGCGCCTAAAATAATTGTGTCATACTGTTGTGCCATGATTGCTCCCCCTCGTCGAACTTTCATTATTTTTTAATTTAATTCGTGGTTCTATTC
Source organism: Weissella confusa (assembly GCF_004766315.1). GTDB lineage: Bacteria > Bacillota > Bacilli > Lactobacillales > Lactobacillaceae > Weissella > Weissella confusa_A. Next base: position 49,341 of record NZ_PVSN01000056.1, read on the forward strand.
TAACTGGTTTTCGTCCCAAATTAAAGGGTACAAAAAATGGCCTAAACGAAATTCGTCTAGGCCACTTAAGTTAATTACTTATTATCCTTGTTTTCATCACGCCATTGAGACTTCAATTGTTCAACATCACTAAACAATTTGCTGTCCTCATCCGTGACTTGGCTTTCATCTTCGCGATCCTTACGACGACGACTGAATAGCAAGAAGAAGAAGCCCATTACAACACCAACAATAGATGCAATCAAACGTGAGTACCACGTTGTATCGTTCGTGTCCGCAATTTGTCGTTGCGCTGCCGATGTAATTTGATCATCGTTAACAACCGTATCACGTACTCGTGCTCCTGCTGTACCATCGCTAGCGGGGGTTGCTGTAGTGCCAGTTGCTGAAGCAGACGTAGTCGTTGCAGCTGACGTCGTGACGGACGTACCAACTGCTTGCCCAGCATTGAAGGCTGCCACCGCACCACTGGTTGGCGCGTTTGATGTGTTCGTGTTAGGCGTTGCAGTAGGGTTTGCTACCGCAGCTACCGCAGCAACTGTACCACCATTAGCGCCGGCGTTCGCCGTGGTTGCGTTGTCCGACGTATTCGTTGACGAACCATTTTCAGCTGGTGATTCAGAAATCGTATTCGAATCACCGGCCACTGGTGAAACTTCATCTGTGACGTCACTATCAGAGGTAGTTGCTGAAGTATTTGCCTCACCTTGTGACTCTGATGTTGCATTTGAGTCACTCGTTACTGAACTTGCTGAACTTTCCGACACATCACTTGGCGCTGACGAGCCTTCACTTGATGCACTACTATCAGATCCGCTTGTTGGCGTTTCTGGCGTCACGTTTGAATCACTTGCAACCGAACTATTTGGCACTTCAGAAGATCACTCGTAGCCGCACTGTCTGATGCAGTTGCTGATGAATTTGCCTCTCCTTGAGAATCTGACGTTGCCACCGAATCACTCGTTGCTGAACTAACTGAACTTTCGGCAGAATCACTAACTGCCGATGATGCCTCGCTTGTTGCGTCACTCGCTGAGGATTCCGAAGCAACATTTGAATCACTAGCAACTGAACTATTCGCTACTTCAGATGATTCACTTGCTGCAGTGCTGTCCGAGACAGTTGCTGATGAGCTAGTTGCATCTTGTGACTCTGAGCTCGCATTTGAATCATCTGCTACTGATGTTTCTTCACTCGTAGCAGCACTATCTGACGCTACTGCTGATGAATTGGTGTCATCTTGTGACTCTGATGAAGCGCTCGAGTCGCTCGGTGCAGAACTAGCTGAACTCTCAGTTGCGTCACTCGCCACTGATGATTCTCCACTCGTAACAATGCTATCTGACGCCACTGATGATGAATTGCTGTCATCACTTGCGCTTGAATCATCGGTTGCTGAGCTTGTTACGTCACTCGCTGACGATTCTGATACGACGTTTGATTCGCTGGCGACTAATGAACCTTCACTCGTAGCAACACTATCTGACGCTACCACTGATGATTCGTTCTCGCTTTGTGTGTCTGATGCTGATGTCGCACTCGACTCACTCGTCGCTGAACTATCACTAACTGGTGCATCTACCACTGCACTAGAACTGTCAGTTGGTGGCGTCACTAGGCTGTTACCATCACTTGCGTTTTCCGAATTCGATGTAGCGGCTGAACTTGACTGCGCTGCCAAAATCGAATTGATGATGCTACTCTTCATCGAGTTAGCCAAACTTGCTTGTGAACTAGCCACAACAAGTGCTGAAGAAGCTTGCTTGTAGTAACTATCCGTACTGATAGCATCAGAGTTGGCCCCGTTAGCCGCTGAGGTCATTTGACTACGTGCAACCGAGGCAACGCTTGATGTGTTCAATGTGTTTCCGTTACCGAAAACGTTATCGATATAACTCATACCAGCATTTGATGTGACAGCTGCTAAGCTCTTTGTCGCATCAGCCGCTGATGACGCTTGATCAGTATAACTTTGTGCAACCGAGATTGCTTTGCTTGCACGTGACTCAATGCTTGCCAATGAAGATGCTGTTGCTGCATCCAATGAGCCAAGGTAGTCACTGCTCAAACTGCTCATATCGTTCAGCACTGACTTAGCCGATGACACTAGACTCGAAGCGACTGCTGCAGAGCTTTGTGCAACCGTGGCAATGCTATTTACAAATGAAACCGTATTGGCATCATCCACCATTTGTGACCCCAATGACGCAGCACTTGATGCATTTCGTAATTGTTCGTCAGCTGTTGATTGTGTTGCGCTCGCTGACTTAATTGCATTAGCAGCTGAGTTGTACAAGCTTTCTGCTGAATTAAACAAATCATTTGCTGATGACGCATTACCAGCTGTCGCATACGATTCGCCTGCTGACAATGCAGATGATGCCAACGCCATATTACTCTTGGCATTCGACGAGTAACTCGCAGCACTCGATGCACCACGGTCAGCCAACGCCGAAGCGGTCGCCGCCGTATCTGCTTGATAATCGGCTTGTGGATCCGCATTCGCGATTGAAGCGGCTGCCGTTGCCGCACTTGATGCAACAGCGATGATACTTGAAAGAGCCAACTCATATGAGCTTAAGTCCAGATTTGAGTTAAGCGAACTTAAATCACGAGCAATTGAGGCACCCTTTTCAGTAGCAGCACTCATTTCTGCATCGTTTGTCGCCTCACTGCCTGGCTGTTGCGCTTCGCTTGATGTGGCGTCATTTTCTTGGGCTTCCTTATTGTCTGCCGTCACTGTATCCAAAGCCGTCTTCAACTTATCGCGCACCAAATCCATCGCTGACTTAGCATGGAAAATGGTCGAGAAGTTAGCTGCCTGGTCAGTCAGATTCGTCATATTAGGCAACATTTGCCATACCTGCTGCAAGGCAATCATATCTGTCGCATATCGTTGTGCAAGTTGCTGATCAGCAGGATTATCTGACTTAGCTAACTCAGCAGCTTTATCGGCCAATGACGCAAGTTCTTTCATCACGCCACTCTGCAAACTCGTATATTCGTCCTGCAATGACTGGGCTTCTTGTGTCGCATAGCACCGTTTTGACCAGTAATCGCAACCGCTTGACCATTATCACCTTGATATGAGGCACTACCACCATTCATCGTCAACACAAAATCAGGGTTATCCGTCATGATTTTCTGCAACCACTTCATGCCATTATCATTCAACGGATTGTTATCCAAATTCAATGAATCTAGTTGGTAGAACACACTCTGGACACCCGATGTTAGGTAGTTAATGTGGTTGTCCGCCAAATTCAAATTCAACAGGTTTGGCAAGTTTGAAAGTGAACCGGATCCCAGTCCAGAAATATTATTATTAGCCAAGTTCAGCGTCGTCAGTGATGATGAGCTAATATTCAACGAATTAACATCAATTGCACCAGCGCTATTTGACAAATCCAGCGTCGTTAGCTTGGTCAACTTTGGTAAATTAATCGCCTGCATAAACGCCGTAATGACTGACATATCAGAAGCACCAGCCATTAGCCCAGACATATTCAACGTCGTAATACCAGTCATGATGCCGAATAGGTTCTGGAAGTTACGCAACTCAGCCCCATTCTTTTGCCCTGGATTGTAGGTTGCACCACTAATATTTTGACCCATCCACTGCTTCAAAGCAGCATTATCTGACAAATTCAACTCGGTAATGCTCCGCAATGATGCTAGCGTCACGTTGCTATAATCAGCTTCCGACGTGATGTGCAATTGTTCAGCCAACGTCTGACCACTGGCAGTCGTTGAACCCAATAATGCTTCGATCAAACCTGCTGGTAGGTCGAGTTCTGTAATCGGTGTCGTTAGTGGCACTGATTGACGGACGGGATTACCATTTTGCGTCGTATTATTTGTAAATGTCGTAGCAACTGGTGAAGCCGTCACAATCGCCTTATAGCCAGATGCTTCGATGTAATTCAAAACCGCCAACACAGTTGCAACGGGTGTGCCTGCGGCAACCGTTACTGCCAATTGATTGTTCACCAAGCTAATGCCTGTTACCGCAGGATTAGTGCTAAACATAAATTCAGCTGCTGCTAAATCGCGACGCGTTGCATCCGTCGTACCAGTTGTCGCAGCACTTTGGCTACCCGTTGCAGCCAAGGCATACTTGCTGGCCAACGAGTTTTCATCTTGTAATGCCTTCGTTAAGGCTAAATTCGTTGTTGATTGTGTCGTATCATCTGCAAACACACTACCAGCCATTTGGATAATTGGTAGCACAGGTGAAGAAGCTGCCAATACAGTTGATAGGATTGCCGCCCCTTGGGTTAGCCACTTTTGGCTAGATTTCTTATCACGTGCTTGATATAGTTCATAATCTTTCATCTCTTCGTTCCCCCAGGAAGTAAGATTGGTCGCCCGAGTTTTCGGACTATAGCTGTATTATAGTACACGTTTTGACCTTTTTCTCGGAATAAGGAACTGGCGGATAGCAAAAAAAGGCAGACCCACCTGCAATGGATCTGCCTCTCAAATAACAACCTAAATTTTCAACCTTCTCATGCGTTCGCCATTTGCTTAACAAATGAGTAAACTGTTGCCAACAATTCACCAATCACAAAGAAGCAAGCGATGTGAAGAATCAACGGTAAGAACGGTACAAAGCCCATTTTGTAAACGAAAAACGTTGATAAACAATACTCAATAACCAGTAGGGCTAAAAATAACAAAGATAACCCAATAATCTTAAAATCACTCTTCAAAGTAACCAACTTCAAAAAATCCTCTCTCCAAACCTACTCCGACAAAAAGAGAGTAGCCTCTGCGTGTGGCTACCCTCTTTTCAATCAGATTAATCCAACGTAGCTGCCAAATCCTTGATGTATTGCTTCAAGGATTCGCCAGTTTGTGGGTGGTTCAAACCGTATTCAATGTTAGTCGTCAAGAAACCAATCTTTGAACCGATGTCGTAACGCTTACCCTTGAATTCGTGGGCGTAAACGTGTTGACGCTTGTTCAATGAA
>NZ_PVSN01000092.1 GCF_004766315.1 Weissella confusa
CATTGAACCTATGATTCTCATAACATCGACGGTCTTCTTTGATGCCGCTCGTTTTGAAAGTAATATTCTGGTCTTCCTATCAACCATTGTGACCAATACTTGACCGCCTTTACGGCCAATAACAGTGTCCAGTTCCCAATCTCCAATTCGAGAGCGACAACCTGCTTCTGCAGGTCGCTCGTCAATCGTATTTGGAATTCTAATCTTACCTCGACGTTCGACATGACCTTTAGTATGTCGAGTTTTTCCTCTATGCCGAAGCGCACGAGCAATGCCCCGAGCTTTGTGACTTTTCACCGGCTGGCCCAAGTTATCTCTATAAATCGCTCGGTAGATTGTATTTGCGCTAATAATCGTATGACCTCTTGAAATCTTTAGTCGACCAGCTATCTGTTCAGGCGACCAATGTTTTTGATTGATTCCATATATAACTAGTTCTCGCAGTTCAGTGTTATCTAACTTTCGGCGTTTATGCGACTTCGTTCGAGCAAGCATGTGCTTTTGATCGGCATCCTCAGCTTCATAAGTTGAGCCAACACAGCGGGCAATCTCACGAGAGATTGTCGAAGCGCTTCTACCAATTTCTTTTGCAATGCTACGCATTGACAACCCTTCTCTGAGTAAAACTTCTATACGTCCGCGATCAAATGCGGTAAGCT
>NZ_PVSN01000093.1 GCF_004766315.1 Weissella confusa
GTACTATAATTGATGTAGTATCGATTTTTTTGGAGGTAATGGTTGTGGATTTAAAACAGGAAATAATGGCTGATTCACGTAATGCGTCATTTACAGCGCGCGGACTTGAGCCGATTTATATGATTGCACCAACCGTGAAAATATTGATTATTGGCCAAGCACCGGGCGCAGTTGTTGAGCAAACCGGGATTTTGTTCAATGATAAAAGTGGTGATCGATTACGCGAGTGGATGGGTATCGACCGGACAACCTTCTATGACTCTGGCTTAATTGGTGTGCTACCGATGGATTTCTATTTTCCAGGCAAGGGGAAGAGGGGTGATTTACCACCACGCAAATTTGTGGCGGGTGAATGGCACCAACGACTACTTGATACGATGCCGGATGTCGAATTGATTTTGCTAGTCGGAAAATATGCGCAACAGCATTATTTGCCAATCAAAGCGAGTGAATCGTTAACCAGTGTGGTACATCGATTCGCGGATTTTGGGCCACGGTATTTGCCGTTGGTGCACCCATCACCACTCAACAACATCTGGCTTGCCAAGAATCCGTGGTTTGAAACGGACGTCGTGCCCGCACTACAAAAACGTGTCGCAGATATCTTAAAGAAATAAAACAAGCCGACCTGATTTATAACCAGG
>NZ_PVSN01000094.1 GCF_004766315.1 Weissella confusa
TCCCCGAAGCATATCGGTGTTAGTCCCGTCCTTCATCGGCTCCTAGTGCCAAGGCATCCACCATGCGCCCTTAATAACTTAACCTATCAACTGACGTTGATGATATAAGTTTGAGTATGTGGCTCAAAGGCCACAAGCGATTTTAAACTAATTTAAAAAACTCAAAAAATTACGCGGTGTATTTTTTTCGGCTCAATTTATATTGAATTAACAATATTAAATGAATTTAAAAATTTACAATTATGATTCAGTTTTCAAAGATCTAATATTGAAACCCGAAGGTTTCAATGGAGAATATCGGGATCGAACCGATGACCCCCTGCTTGCAAAGCAGGTGCTCTCCCAGCTGAGCTAATTCCCCATTATATGGGACTGAGAGGACTCGAACCTCCGACCTCACCCTTATCAGGGGTGCGCTCTAACCAGCTGAGCTACAGTCCCATGAGATTCGACTCTCTGTCTTGTTTGAGTGTAAATCACTCAAAACTGAATATCGTTTCAATGAATGTGTAGGTTTCCGATTTTCCTTAGAAAGGAGGTGATCCAGCCGCAGGTTCTCCTACGGCTACCTTGTTACGACTTCACCCTAATCATCTGTCCCACCTTAGACGGCTGGCTCCCGAAGGTTA
>NZ_PVSN01000095.1 GCF_004766315.1 Weissella confusa
GGCTTCGCCACGCCAGACTTGATGGAAACGTTAGAAGGCAACAATATTTTTTATACCATCCGATTGAAGTCAAATCCCCGATTGAAGCGTATGGCACTTGATGGACGATATGTTAATCTCGACAATCTTTTGACGATTGAAGGTCAGTTGACGACCGATGAATTTGAGTATCAAGCCGCCTCATGGGACAAAGCACGTCGTGTTATCGTTTTAAATGATGAACATGGCGGTACACAGTTCATCGTCACTAACCTAAGTCTTCCACAAAAAGACATCGTCCGTGTTTACCGCAAGCGTGCGGCGATTGAAGATATTATTCGCGAGCTTAAAGGTGGATTTGCCTTCGGCAAAACTGATAGCAGTTCATTTTTCGCCAACAAAGCGCGCATGTGGATCTCAGTAATTGCATCAAACTTGATGCGGTTGATGAAGAGTATTGCATTGGACGATCAGCAACAATCGTGGACAATCAACACCTTTCGAGACCGTTTGTTAAAAATCGGGGGACGTGTCACTAAGCACGCCCGCAAGGTGATCTTGACGTTAGATAGCCGCATCCAAGAACAATTCGATGGTCTGTTCTGGCGAGC
>NZ_PVSN01000025.1 GCF_004766315.1 Weissella confusa
GGCTATTCCAGTAGCAGATTATCACAACGATATGCCGGCTGTATCAGTAACGTTGACCGACCTTCATGGTAACCCATTGACTGACCAAAATGGACTGGGTAACAACGGAGTTCCCGAATACTTCACTTTGAATGGACGATACAAGGTATTGCAACGTGTTGGATCATCAATCGAGGTCGAAATGAACGGTGAATCAGTTTGGCTAAAGGCTGCATTTGCTAATTAGTTTTTAAACTAGTCGAATTCGACCAGTTTGTGACCGACAATATTGTCGGTCACAAATAGATAAAGCCCGTCTGGAATAGGTACAAAGGTACTTGATCCAGACGGGCTTTTTTTGTGGTCACTCTTTGGTCACTGGCCAATAATGTGCGGGCATATATCGCACATATGTAGCCAAAACAAGGCGTTTTATGCCCGATATTTGGGTGAGATTTGTCAGTTTAGGCGGTATATATTATAGCAGTTCAGTTTTCGCTAACGAAGCGCGCATGTGGATCTCAGTAATTGCATCAAACTTGATGCGGTTAATGAAGATTATTG